>NZ_QWLE01000054.1:0-15698 GCF_009917365.1 Neglectibacter sp. X4
ATAGAATTGCGCTATGGTTTGGTTGGTTCTGGATATGAGAAAATGCCGCATTTCAAGATAGGGGAGAAATTGAATTACTCGGAGAAAACAATCTTCCGATACCACCAAAGGGGCATTGACCAGCTAAACCAAATTTTGGAGGGAGAGAAAGCCTAATGGAAGAAAAAGCACGTCCACCCCCTAATTCTTCAGTCAGGCCCATTTCCATCAATTTTTCTTTTGTCATGCTGATTCCCGGCCCATTGTAGGAGTGGGCCGGGGTTCCATTTTGCCCGATGCTGTGTTATACTGAACATGGTTAAATTTCTTGAAGGGAACCTTGAATATGTGCGATGAAACCACCCAAAAATTCATAGATCGTTTTGGTGGAACCATGGGCTATGCTATGCCCGGTTTTGGGCTGGTGTACCACTACCGGGGCCGGGATTATCACTTGCACGATTTCACGCCAGAGGTTGAAGCCGTCATGGTGGACAGCCTGAAGCAAGGAAAGAATCTGATTCCCAAAACCTTCCCCGTGGTGGATTTATACCCCTACCCGGATAGGGTGTATTAGCCCCTTGAAAGTTAATTTTCAACCCCCCTGTTCACTGTTGCAAATGTGTTGCAAACGCCCCCAGCGTCTACCGGCGTTGTGGGGCTATTAAATATTGAACTTCTTGAATTGCAACGGTTAGCGGTGGTCAGAGACGGCGTAGAACTGCCGAAAATTGAACATAATTTGTGGGAACAAAGACACTGCTTGCCAAGTAGCGCACAACCGCCTATATGAACTTTGGACTATTCGCTTTTTTCTCCGTAAGGCGTTTGCTCCTCTGCTACCATCTGAATTTCCTGTTGTGGCTCGAAGTTATAAACGATGGACTTATGTTTCTGCGGTGGTGCTTCATAAGGCTTTCCTTCTCTGTTGTAGGTAAGATTAAATACAAGATCGGAAAGCCATTTCTTGAATGAGGGATTATCCTGAAACTGTTTGAACAGTTCCATATTATCAGCCATGATAGCGAAGATGACCTGCTGCAAAGCCCGCTCACTTTCAAGTCTTGCACTCTGTTCATCAGAGTTCTTCATAGCATTCTGATATTTCTCATCCCTGGAAACCATAGCAGGTATTTCAAGAATCTGTCTGCGTACATTATCTACGTCATTCCAGTTGATATTGCCAAACATATCGTTGAAATCAGACAGAATAACGGAAAGCAAATCCATCTCTGGCTCGATAATGTGACCAACTTTGCCGGATGGAACCGGCGCAACCTCGGAATCAGAATCCTCCAACTTGATGGATATTGACTCACGCGCCTCGTTGCGATAGCTTTCCAAATCGATTGCCTCAAGGATACCCTGTGACAGGTCATCCTCGCGGGGGGAAGGCAGTTTCGGTATCAGCAGATTGAGAAAAATGGAGAGCCGCTCCCAATCCGCATTGCCATAAGGAAGGATCGCGCCGAGGAATCCATATGTACGGCAAAAGCTTTCGCCGTACTTTTGAACTTGATCTGGTCATCTGTTTCCAACTGCTTATAAAGGGCTGTACAGGCATCCAGGGTAGGATCAAGTTTATCACGGTCTGCACCATTCAAATACAGGCTAACCAGGTGTTCTACATCATCGCCAGAATATACCTGATACCCTTCCATCGTTGCCACAAGATCATAAAGTTTGTTGGGGTCAGTCCCGCCGGACAAAATCGTGGTGCGATAGTAGCGGGAGAAGGACTCTTCAATAATTTCCGGTTTATTAGCGAAATCCAAAACGAAGGTGTCGTACTTCTTTGGATGACAACGGTTCAGCCTTGAAAGGGTCTGTACCGCTTTGATGTCATAGAGCATCTTATCCACATACATCGTGTGAAGCAGGGGTTCATCAAAGCCGGTCTGGAACATATCCGCAACAATCAGGATGCGATACGGGTCCGCCTTAAAGGTCTTTGGTATCTTAGCGTCCGGGAATCCATTCATGCCTGCCGAGGTCAGCGGCGGTTCCTGACCGTTGTACTTACACTCACCAGAGAAAGCAATAATGGTTTTATAGGGGCTGTGTCTTTCAGAAAGGCACTTGTTGATAGAATAATAATATTCAATGCATCGCGGAATACTGGCAGTCACAACCATAGCGCGGGCCTGCCCGCCAACTTTTCCCTTAGGGATAACCTGTTCATGGAAGTGGTCAACCATCATAGCGGCCTTCTTCGCTATGGTATAGCTGTCGCTCTCCACAAAATTGCGGAGTTTCTTCTGGGCGCGCTTTTTGTCAAACATCGGATCGTCCTCGACAGTCTTCATTAGTCTGTAGAAACTGTCGATAGGTGTGTAATTCCGCAATACATCCAAGATGAATCCCTCCTGGATAGCTTGCTTCATCGTGTAGACGTGGAATGGCTTATTCTGCAATTCGCCCTTGTCATTCAATATAGGAGTTCCGTATTCATCCACAACAAGTATGCCGAAAGTCTCTAATGTCTTATTCTTCGGTGTGGCCGTAAAGGCAAAATAGCTAGCATTATTCAGCAGTTTACGCCCTTCCATCATAGCGTTGATTTTATCCTCGTTGTCCATCTCATCATCTGAGGCGAGTCCGGAGAGGGCAAGATTCATCTGTGCGGAGTTGCGACCACTCTGCCCTGAGTGCGCCTCATCAATGATAATGGCGAAACGATTCTCTTTGTGATCGGCTCCAATCTGTGGAACAATGTATGGGAACTTTTCAATCGTGGTAACGATGATGCGCTTTCCGTCCGTGATAGCTTTTGTAAGGTCGCCAGAGTGCTCCGCCCATGCCACGGTATTGCTTACCTGCATGAATTGTTTGATGGTGTCCCTGATCTGCTTGTCGAGGATACGGCGGTCAGTGACTACAATAACAGAGTCCAGCATCGGACCCCCATTCTGCTCAAGTCCAATCAATTGATGCGCAAGCCATGCGATAGAGTTGGATTTGCCGCTTCCCGCGCTGTGCTGGATCAGGTATCTATGCCCGACACCGTTTTCCCGCACATCGCTAAGAAGTTTTGTAACTACATCCAACTGATGATACCGTGGAAAAATCTGCTTCTCCTTTTTCTTCTTGGTATTCTCATCCACCTCAATAACGGCCTGTGCATAGTTCTCAATAATCAGCGTCAGTTTTTCTTTTGTAAGAATGTCTTTCCACAGATAGTCGGTCATCAAGCCATTGGGATTCGGCGGATTGCCTGCTCCATCGTTATACCCCTTATCGAAAGGCAGGAACCAACTGTCTTTGCCCGCAAGACGAGTGCAGAATTTGACACGGGCGTCATCCACGGCCAGATGCACCATGCAGCGTTTGAACTGGAACAACATCTCTCGCGGATCGCGATCATCCTTGTACTGCTGGACAGCATCATCCACATTTTGCTTCGTAAGCTGGTTCTTGAGTTCAAAGGTGATGACAGGCAATCCATTGATGAATAAGCACAGGTCAAGGGCCAGTTTACCAGCATCCTGAGAATAGCGGAGCTGGCGCGTCACGCTGAAAATATTTTTCTGGAACATCTCCCTCGCTTTTTCGTTGCTTTCGGTCGGTGTGAGATAGAACATGATGAGATCGACCGGATATATCTTGATGCCGTTGCGCAGAATATCTACGATGCCGCGTTTGACCAACTCACCCTGGAGGCGGTTCAGAAACTGACGCTTTTTCTGCTCGGACTGGAACACACCCAGTTTACCCATCTGTGAGGGCTGGGTATCCTGCAAAAATCGAAAAAGGCGGGTTTCATCAATCGCATATTCGCATATTCGCATATTCTTTATTATAATCAGCGTTAGTCCCTTCTTCATAACCGTTCTGCTCAACCAGCCATTTTACAATGAGGGCCTCCAAACCGCTTTCTTTTGTATTTGTAAAGGCCATACTCAGCCCTCCTGTTCTTCAATCCGCTTGCGCTCGGCTTCGATTTCACGCTGTAATTCTTCAGCAGTGGGTAATGCAAAACGATAACGTGAAGCAAAAACTTGTTGAGCATCGTTCAAAACAGAGTATTTGACGATTGCCTCATTCTTTTGGGAACACAGTATGATACCTATAGTAGGATTGTCATCTTCATTTTTATATAGCGCATCAAACATTCGGATATAGCTGTCCATCTGGCCAATGTCGCCGTGGGTCAATTTCCCGATTTTCAAGTCAATCAGCACATGGCATTTCAGGATACTGTGGTAAAATACAAGGTCAAGGTAAAAATCTTCATCTTCATAGCGCATCAGCTTTTGTCTTGCTACAAAACAGAAACCGCGTCCTAATTCCAACAGGAATTCCTGCAATTTTTCTATCAATGCCTGCTCTAAATCCGACTCACGCAGGGACGGGTAATCTTTCAGATCAAGAAATTCCAACACATATGGGTCTTTAATGAAATTTTCCGCAGCTAAAGGCGCTGTAAGTTCAACAGCTTCGGCCCTTACAGGTACCTGGTCTCTGCTTGCAAGAAGCCGCTCATAGTATAGGGTGGAAATTTGACGCTCCAGTTGGCGGCTCGACCATGCGGATGCGATAGCCTCGTCCATATACCATTGTCTTGCCTGTTCATTTTCCACCGACAGCAGAAGGCGGTAGTGCGTCCAAGTCAATTGCGAACGCAGTGCGTTCGTATTTGGAAACATCACATAAA
Source organism: Neglectibacter sp. X4 (assembly GCF_009917365.1). Classification (NCBI taxonomy): domain Bacteria; kingdom Bacillati; phylum Bacillota; class Clostridia; order Eubacteriales; family Oscillospiraceae; genus Neglectibacter; species Neglectibacter sp. X4. The sequence continues at coordinate 4,634 of NZ_QWLE01000054.1, forward strand.
ACTTCTTCATCTGTTGTAATGTCCGCACAGAAAAGCCCTTGCCGAAGTCCTTGGTCAGACGGCTGGATAACTCCTGCAAGACGGACTTTCCATAATCAGCCCGTGCATTGCCATTTTGCTCATGCTCTACAATGATGCGCCCAATCTGCCAGTAGGCTTGTACCATCGCAAAATTGACTGCGCTGTATGCCTGATTGCGCGACAGCAGGAGGGTTTCCTTTATTTTAGAATAGATGTCCTCATATGGAACTAATTCACTGTTATTCATCCAAAGCTGTTCCTTTCTGGATCACTTTATATAGCTATTGGACTGCTGTCCAGTTCATCTGAATCATTTATATACATTTTGTGTATTTCTTGAATACCTGCAACTTTTGCTGCAGAGATGACCAATCTTCTTTCATATTCAGGCATACGCAAACCGAGAATAATTTTTCAGGGCCTTGCTTTTATAAATGTTCTCATCCCGTGCATTCGTGGTCTAATCATTCTCCACTCTTCATCATTTTCATGGCATTTCTTCTTTATTAGAGTCACTCGCTCTGCTTCCCACATATTTTGAGCCATAATTAAATCTATCGTACTCTGCGGAATATTTATTCCTTTTCCTAATGCCATATCAATTACATATAATGACAGTGCATAATTCGTGGCATCATATCGAGAGTTTGAGTAATAAACAGGATATATAAAGGGCATTTCCGTATAGGCAGTACTACAATTTTTGCATTTTTCTTCTGTTCCGCATATAACCGTTTCTCTTTGATTGAAATCGTATATGAGAGCAAAACCATGGTAATCCTTGGCATACTTTATCCAAAGTGTTTCATTCAATGGATTCTCACAAAAACAAATTGAAAACAGTTTGCGTCTGACTGCTTCTCTCATGTCTTTTAATAGCCTGTCCATTTTTTGAAAGTCTGGTGTCGTATTAGATAGGCCAGCCTTAAATGTGTCGGGGACAATGCCAAATAAGGTTGCCATTGTATCAATAAGGCCATCTAAAGATGTATTGTCCGCATCAAAAATTGGCCTTATGCAATCATAAATATCCTTAAATCTGTCTGTATTGATTTGGAAGTATGTATCAAAGGGGTCATCATAATAGTCCGCTGAAGAAAACCACAATATATTATCTTGTAACTGCTTCAAGGAATTTTCATTGACGCTACGATAACGGCATAGTGTTTCCGGATACGGAGCAGCAGATGTTAACGCACTCACACTTTGAGGTAAATTGTCATGTGTATTGCACAATAAATTCCAAAAATGCTGTCTATCGACCTTGCTCATATTTCATTTCTCCTCATCTTCGGACGCATCGCCCATATCTCTGTCATCCTCATCGAATGAGTCCGCAGTTTCTTCTACATACTCGAAGGCAGGAACTTTAATATCACGGACATCTATTTTACCTGTTACCACATCGGAGATAAGGCGGGTCTTAAATTCCTGTAAAGTAGAAATCTCCTGCGCTAGGCTATCTTCATACTTTTTTGTCTTATCACGGAATTCAATTATGTACTCCATAATTTCTGCCTGTTCTTCAATTGGCGGGACAGGCAGAACGATAGTATTAAAATCATCTGTGTAAAGTCGCCAGAATCCTTCGATTATGCCGCGCACCCTGATGCGCAGTTCACCCCGGAAACGGTCACTTTTTAGTACAGTTTCTGCAAATGTCGGAAGAACTCTCTCTGTGTTTGGTATCAGCACTGTATAGTCTGGGCTGATAACTCCAGACTGTGGAGACAGCGCAAAGACACCCAAGTGCGCTTTGAGCCTGTTCAAAACAAGATCATCTTTATAACACAGTTTACCGCCTGCATACGATTCCGAGAGCATCCTGCGTTCATCAAGTTGACCATCTGGTACAAGCCCATATTTTTGGCTCATAGACAAATGTTGCTCCTGGCCCTCTTGTGAACGCTCGTCCCGTTCCGAGAAAAGATACTTACATCGCATAGTTTGCCAATGCTCTGGTATATCTTCAATCCACTCTACCCCAGAATTTTTTGTAGATACATTATTGTGTAGGCCATGTGTGACAATGTGTGAGATATAAACTCTCTGCCGCTCATGAAGCGATGCTATTTGTTTCCGCTTTATTGAAATTAGCCGATTAATACTTGAAACCTTCCAATCCAAAAACCGCACAATCTGATCTTGCTCAGGGCGTGGCGGGACAGGATAAAACTGCGCTGAAAAGATTTCAAATCGAAAATCTGACGAGCGTCCCCTGATCCCTTTATATAGAGATTGAATAAATCCAGTCCGTGCCATTTCTCGAAGTAAGAGGGCATAGTATTGATTGTTACTGTCACCCCTCGCTTGACAAACACTATATACAGGAGTTCCCTTACCATCAGAATCAGATACGCCAATGGAACCCGCAAAGGCATCCATTACATGAATAACAAGGTCACCTTTTCTGATACCCTGATAACCAATCTCTTTCAATGACTCTGTAAATCCCGTTGTTCTGCGATTCTTTCTCAATGTAACAGTTCCATCGCGAAAGCAAGTAACTACTCCATCCATGTCATTTGTTGGGCGTTGCATTTTTTGATATAGGTTTTTCCCGCGCTCCAACTTCCAGTGTAATGGCATCTTCTCAATCCAAGGGACAGGAGTAAGGATATAATGTCCATATCCATTCATTGTATCCCCTCCATAATCTCCGCCATCATACCGTCCGCTTCCTGTTCAAGGGCTTTCAAGCTCTCCAAAATTTCCTCCATAGGGCGCAATTCTACCGGTTTATAGAAATACTTGGTAAAGCTGATTTCATAGCCAATCTGTGTTTTCTTCTCATCCACATAAGCATCGGAGGTATAGGGCAGCACTTCATTTTTCATAAAGGTATCAATGCCGCCCTCATAGGTAAACGGGATGTTTTCTGTATCCCGCAAATCAACATCCGGCTCCCCTTCGATGGGCTGCGCAGCGGCGTCCTTCTCTGTGATAAAAGGCCGGATTTTCTTCAGAACGCTGGCCTTCAACTTTGTCGCCTTTGCAAAAGCCGTCCAATCATCCAAAGGAGCGGTTTTTGTGGCTTCAGCAAGAGCGATTTTTACCGCCGCAAGCTCGTCTGCGTTCTTGAATATATCTGCAGGAATTTCTCTGTCAGGATATACGCGCAGACGCAAAGGTCGCTCCACTGTAACAGACCAGTAGCCAAACTCCTCGTTGTCAAAAATCATGCTGACTTCGCTTCGCTCCATCTCCATAAAGATGCGCACGATTTCCTTGCGAATTTCCGGAGTAAATTCGCAGTTTTTCTTGCCCATATTTTTGCGGAGCGGGGATTTCATGGCGGTCGCATCAATCAGTTGGATTTTCCCTTTGCGGCGTTCTTCCTTCCGGTTGGAGAGAATCCAAATGAATGTCCCAATCCCTGTATTGTAGAACATATTCTCCGGCAGTGCGATGATAGCCTCAACCAAGTCGTTCTCAATCAGATTGCGGCGGGCATTGCTTTCCCCACTGCCGGCGTCCCCCGTGAAAATGGACGAGCCGTTATGTACCTCGGCAATGCGGCTGCCCAGCAGCGTATCCTTTTTCATCTTTGCCACCGTCGCTTGTCCGTGGAATCATCGCCATCTGTTCGCCGCCTTCGAGATAGGCATTAAACCGGGTATCCAGAATTTCCTTTTTGCCGCCCATCTTTTCTGCGTCAACCTTCCAGCTTTTCCCGTAAGGCGGATTGGACAGCATGAAATCAAACTGCCTTGTGGCGTTTCCATCCAGGGAAAGTGTAGAACCATAGCTGATATGCTCCGCCTGTTCCCCATCACCTTTGAGCAGCATATCCGCCTTACAGATTGCATATGTTTCGGGGTTCACTTCCTGCCCAAACAAATGAATAGACACATTCTTTTCCAGTCTCTGGGCAATCGCCAGAAGCCTGTCCTGCGCAACAGTAAGCATACCGCCTGTCCCGCAAGCACCATCATAACAGGAATAGGTGGCATCTTTGATTTGGCCGGCAATGGGCATAAACACAAGGTCAGCCATCAGTTCAACGACATCGCGGGGCGTCCAGTGTTCCCCGGCTTCCTCGTTGTTTTCCTCATTGAACTTGCGGATCAGTTCCTCAAAAATCGTACCCATGCCGTGATTATCCAGTCCAGGATGCTTCACCATAGTCTGAGCATCGTCCTTATAAATTGGCTTCGGAGAGAGGTTAATATCCGGCGAAATAAGTTTCTCAATCACCGCCCCCAGAATATCCGCCTCAATCATCGTGTCAATCTGATTGCGGAACCTGAACTTCTCCAAAATCTCCTGCACATTAGGGGAGAAACCGTCCAGGTATGCCTCAAAATCGGCCTTTAGCGTTTGCTTCTTAGCGCGGCTGGTGAGATCACGCAGGCGGAACGGAGAAGCGTTACAGAATGCCTGCCCGGCCACATTGCACAGCGCCGGCCACTGATTATCGATTCTGGCTTCATCCAGCTTCTTCTTCATATCAAGAACAGCCTCTTTGCTGTCCTCCAGCATGGCATCCAAGCGACGGATTACCGTCATCGGTAAAATGACATCACGATATTTTCCGCGCACATACACATCGCGCAGGCAATCATCCGCAATTCCCCATATAAAACTTACGACTGTATTGTGAATTTGATTGTCCATATGTCTTTATTCCCTTCTCACGGAGACCAGCGTCTTCCGACTTACAGCAGATTTATCCTTGTTTCAAAACTCATATTCCGTATAACTGATTCACTTTTCTTCTACCATTTCCATAATATCACAGACATCACACCTTAGGGCTGTGCAAATTTTTTCAATGATTTCTGTATTTACATTTTTATTTTTGCCGAGCTTCGTAACGGATGCCGCGCTGATTCCCGCTAATTGTTGCAAGTCTTTTTTCTTCATATCCTTGTCAATCAACAGTTTCCATAATTTTTTGTAACTGATAGCCATGAATGAACCTCCCTTTTCTGGGAATGTGCCGATTTGAAGATTTCTGCTGCTTATTATAACACGACTAATCCCTAAACGCAAGATTTTCTCCTGCGATTGCAGGAGAAAATTCTGTTATCTATTGAATTTCTTATCTTAATCTGTTATAATAAATCTGAAAATCGTTATGGCTCTTTGTAAAGGAGAGATAGATGCATGATTTTTGTGAGTGGTGTTCACGGTGTAGGAAAATCATATTTTTGCAACCTTGTGAAAGATTTTGTGGGCATCGAAACCTATTCGGCCAGCGCCCTGATTGCAACGAAAAAGCGTTCAGAATTTGCAAAGAATAAGCTCATTCCTGACATAGATGAAAATCAGCAGTTCCTTCTCTGGGCCGTGGACGAGCTCAGAACGTTGTGCCAGAATTTTATTTTGGATGGACACTTCTGCCTGCTGAATGCATCGGGCGAAGTGCAACGTATTCCTTATGGCACTTTTGCTATGCTCAAACCGGATGCTATTGTGTTGCTAACCGAAAATCCAGAAATCATAGCGTCCCGGCGAAGAAAGCGCGATGGAATTGAGGTTGCTGTAGAGAGCATTGAATACTTTCAGCGGGAAGAACGGCTATACGCAGATGAAGTTGCCAGAGACATTAATGCGAAGCTTTTTGTTTCCGAGGGCGCTAAAGACCTTATGCGGGCAATTGACTTCATAAAATCACTTTGAGGAGGGGCCGATTATGGCGGGTAAATTTGAACGCAAGCGATTTTCCGAGATCAATCTCAATGATCCCTTTTTCGATTCCTTGAAAGCAGATTACCCCGACACTTCATCAAGCACTGGTTTTGTGCAATGGTTCGCGGCAAAAGCCGCTGATGGGAAACGGGCGCTGATATTTGAAGATGACCAGGGTGTAGGAGCTTTTGTAAACCTAAAGCCGAATGAAGCTGAGGAGATCAATTTGGCAAACGGTATCGTTTTGCCGAAGACTGCTCGTCTTAAAATCACAACAATCAAAATTGATAAGCGTTATCGGAATCAAAGGATTGGTGAGGGAGCTCTTGGTCTAACTTTGTGGCAATGGAGAGATTTGGGCATCAATGAAATTTATGTAACTGTTTTTGATAAACACATCAGTTTGATACTTCTTCTGGAGAAGTACGGCTTTATCCATGTCGGAAACAACCTGAATGGTGAGCGGGTATATATCAAAGATCGAAGGAATCTTGATTTCAGTGATCCCTGTAAATCATTCCCTTTTCTTAGCGATCAGGTCCAACACGCTGGATGCCTTGCCATTGATATGGAATATCACGACACCATGTTCGCTTCTTCTGACCTCGCTAATACCTTGCAGGAGCGGGTTGATATTAGCGTGGCAAATGGGCTGAAAAAAGTATACATAGGCAAGCCTTACAGCCTGGCTTTCAAAGTTGGAGAGCCTGTTTTGGTATACAGAAAATACACCGGAACCGGTGGCCGTCCGGGGTATAAATCCGTTATTACTACTTATTGTGTGGCAACACGAATCGAAAAAATAACAGTAAATGGACGTGCGCAATATTCTTATGACCAGTTTTTGCGCATGGTCGGTAACAAATCTGTCTATAATGAAGATGAATTGAAGGAAAAATATGATACCTGGGCTTCTCTAACACTGATTGAGTTATTGTATTATGGGTATTTTGGTGCAGGGAATAATGTAAACTGGATGTGGCTGAAAAGCAATGATTGTTGGCCTGGAACCCATCCCATGAATTTCCGTTATACAAGGAGCCAGTTCGAGAAAATTCTGCGGGAGGGCAAAGTAGATGTCGGCAATGTTATTATCAATTAAGCCTAAGTATGCGAAGGTAATACTTGAGGGGAAAAAACAATACGAATTCCGAAAAAGCAGACCGAAAGATGGTGTGGATCGAACCATTTTCTATGCGTCAGCACCGCAGAAAGAAGTGGTCGGAGAAGCGCTTATTGATGAAATATTGGAAGGTACGCCGAAAGAAATCTGGGAGATAGCAAAAACTGCTGCGGGCATTACAAAGAAATTTTATTTTTCCTACTATTCTGGAAAAGATAAGGCTATTGCATATAAATTAAAAAATGTAGTGATTTACGAAAAACCCAAGGCTTTGTCTGATTACGGTATCCGTCAGGCTCCGCAATCTTTTGTATATCTATAAACGGCTATAAAGCAGTATGTTTTAATGCCTTGGCACTCCTGATTTTAGACAGGAACAGAAGTGCCAAGGCATTATTTTTTAATTTACGAACTTGTGGGAGAAAATATCCTTGACAAATGGGGTCTTGGTACAAACTTCTAAAAGAAAGCGCCCCGCCCTTCTTGTAAGGGGCGGGGTGTTTTCCATACGGGAGATTTCAGACAGACTCCAGAAGGCTGTCTTTTGAAACGGCCTGGCCTTTGGCGCACAGCTTGTAATCCCCAGCCCGGAGCAGGGAGACAAGTTCTTGATTATCCTTGGGCGGCACAGGGAAAAGCACCCCGGCCCTGCCGATTGCCTTCCCGTCCTGGATGTGCTCGTCCCCGCCGGAGGTGGTGAGCAGGCCCTTTTCCCGGGCAAGCTTGGCGGCCTGGCGGTTTTCCTCGTCCTCGTTGTAGAAATTGAAGGTTTCCACTGCGTCCATATATTGAATCCGGGGCGGGACGCTGGTGTTGATATAAGGGGCATGGCGGAAGGGGTGGGCATGGGAGAGGAAGCCCCCGGCCTTATGGACAGCGGCGCTGTAGTCCTCCAGGGAATATTTGTCCAGATCCGGGTGGGCCAGGAGGAAGTCCAGGTCTATGCCATAGGTGAGGACTTCCTTGCCGTCGCCATACAGGTGTTCCAGTCCGAACAGCACTGTAAAGCCCTTGCCCGCCCCCCAGTTTTTAGCGGCTCCATAGGCCTCCCAATAGCGGCGGGCTTTGTCCTCCCAGGGCAGCGCCCGGTTTACGGCGGTGTTGCCGCTGAGGAAGTGATCCGTTATCACCATCCCGGCATAGCCCGCCTGGAAATAGGCGGCAGCCATCTCCTCCGGGCTGTTGTGGGCGCAGGCACTGCACCAGTTGGTGTGGCAGTGCATTTCATATTGATAGGCATATTCTTTCATGTAAATCACCACGCGATACAGAGTTCGCACAAAGAGGGATAAAAAGCTTCCGTCCCTGTGCCCGGTATCGTCCCTTCCGTCATAATTTTTCACGCCATCCGCCATAGGGCGCAAAATCTGCTTTCGCAGGAATAATCATACCGCATACAGGCAGATTTTGCAAGGGGCAGACTGCGTTAACGATAGGATAAACTCCATAAAAGCAAAGAGGAAGGGCCTGCCGTCTGCCGCGCACAGACAGCAAGCCCTTCCAGGCGCTTGGATTTTCTTTTTCCTTCTCTGCCTGCCCGGTTTTTGGGTCAGGCGCCGCGCTTGAGGTGCAGGATGTGGCACACGCCTGGAATGCTCTCCCCCTGCTGGGAAGAGGTGGGGGACATCAAGGCGCCGGTAGCGCAGAAAAGGATGCTTTTCAGGCCCCCGGCCTCCATGCGGTTGAGAATGTGCCCGCACAGGACAGAAGCGGAACACCCGCAGCCAGAGCCTCCGGCGTGTACGTCCTGCTTCTCCCGATCAAAGAGGAGCAGGCCGCAGTCCTGGTGCCGGGAGGAGATGTCCAGGCTGTTTTCCTGGAGAGTCCGGTACAGCAGATCTGTGCCCACCTGACCCAGATCGCCGGTGTAGATGCAGTCATAGTCCTCCGGCTTTGTGCCTGTGTCCTGGAGGAACTGGAAGATACTGTCCGCCGCAGCGGGGGCCATGGCAGCGCCCATGTTGGCGGGATCTTTCACACCCAAGTCCACGATTTTCCCTGCCAGGCCCCGGCGCACCTCTACCGCCCCCCTCTGGCCCACCAGGGCGCACCCTGCCGCTGTAGCAGTCCACTGGGCCGTGGGGGTGCGCTGGGCGCCATACTCTAAAGGCGTGCGGAACTGCCTTTCCGCCGAGCAGAAGTGAGAGCTTGTCACGGCTGCCGCCCGGTTTGCCGCCCCGCAGTCCACCAGGACAGAGGCCATCAGCAAGGTCTGGGCCATGGTGGAGCATGCGCCATATTGCCCCAGAAAGGGGATGTTGTAATCCAGCAGCCCAAAGGTGGAGGAAATGCACTGGTTCAGCAAATCCCCGGCGAGAATAAAGTCCACCTCCTGGGGCTTCACCCCGGCCTTTGCAAGGGCCAGGGCCACAGCTTCCTTTTGAAGCTGGGCTTCCGCCTTTTCCCAGCTTTCCGTTTGCAGGCTGGTGTCCTGGAAGGTCTGGTCAAAGTCTGCGGATAAAGGTCCTTCTGCCTCCTTCTTGCCCCCAATGGCCCCATGGGCCTCGATTTTAGGCGGGGTGGAAAATTCCAGCGTCTGCTTGCCTATGCGTTTCATGTGTTTGTCCCCCAATTTTTTGATTCTGGGGTTAGTATGCCCGCATATGGAAAAGTCATTCCAAAAATATAACCGCCCCATGGAGGAGCGGTTATATTGGGAATTAGCTTTTTGCGCGTTCCTGTTTATCAGGCTTTATCCCGGTAGAGGAAGGTTACGATCTGCCCTCTGGTGCAGCTCTTGCCGGGAGCGAAAGTGGTGTCGGTTTCGCCCTGGGTGATGCCGAAGGCTACAGCCCACTTTACGGCCTCGGTGTAATATTCGCCTTCCTTCACATCACCGAAGGAAGAATTTCCGCCCGCGGGCTGGTTGTTAGCACGCCACAGGAAGGTGACGGCCTGTGCCCGGTTGCAGGCAGCGTTGGGAGAGAAATGGGTGGCGTCCGTGCCGCTGGTAATCCCTTTTTCCTTTGCCCACAGCATGGCCTTATAGTAATACTCCCCGCTTTTCACGTCCACAAAGGGGTTCGCCGTGGAGGAAGGTTCGGGAGAGCCGTTGGCCCGCCACAGGAAAGTGACAATCTGCCCACGGGTGCAGGTCTTGTTAGGGGCAAAGGTGGTGCTGCTCTCCCCTTGGGTGATCTTGTTCTCTACTGCCCACTTGACGGCGTCCTCATAGAAAGCGCCAGATTCCACGTCAGTGAAATTCGCAGGCGGCGTGGTTTCCCCGTCCAAATCGAAGAACTGGACGTTATGTTCCTTGGCGAAGCGTTCCGCTTCGGTGCCCTTGTAGCCGTAGATCTGCAGCCAATCAGGCGGTGCATCGGAGGTCAACTTCACTTCAAACTTTGTCATGCTCTTCGGGATATAAAGCTTTATAGGCTCTTCTGTCTTCCTGTGACGGTCCTGCATAAATATGTCGAACCAGCCTACAAAAGACTCTTCAAATGTCTCTGTGCCCTCCGCAATTCGGATTTCATCATTGGGCGGCGTATGCGGGGCAAGAACCAATTCCTTACCATCCTTCGTGTAGATACAGCCATTAATGGATTTAGAATCGGGATGGTTTTCGGAGACGATATAGGAAGATATATGGCTCGGCGTTCTAAGCCACACCATACCGATGGAGCTTCCGAAGGAATTGAAGTCCGGTCTATGTTTCGTCCACCAAGTGCTGGGGAAATATATTTCTGTCAACTGTTTGCAGGGAGTCAAAAAAGCATAGGAGCTATATTGAACTCTGTCAATGGCCCCTTCCATAATGGTCAGCCTGCCCTTTTTAGCTGGGGGCACTGCATACAGATAGTAATCACCCGTCTCCGGAATTTTCATGTACAGGCAGTCATCATAAGCCAACAGGGTCTTGTTGCCTGCTTCCACTTCAAAGCTTTCAACCTCTTGATTGTCCCAAAACTGTCCGCCTTCTGTCACCCAATTCCCATCCTTCCTGGTTATCAGCTTCACATCGGATGTAAAGACAACCTTCTTGGGATGATAATCCTGCCAGGGTGTGGAGGGTTCCCTCTCGGAATGGATGGAAGGGCCAGGCAGATAGTGTGCCATATCGCCCGAGCCTGAAATGGTCAGGGTGCCGTTTTCCACTTTCCAGGTGACGCTTCCGTCCCCAGCCGCGCTACAATCGCCGCTGGCCGCCGCCGAAGCCGCCATGGGCAGGGCACCCGCTGCCAGCAAAACCGCCAGCAGCACGGCAAAAAACTTCTTCTTCATGTCTTTTCCTCCGTTTGTCAAAAATTCCAGCAAATCCCCAGAATGCAAAAATGTATGCTTTTT
>NZ_QWLE01000055.1:0-15391 GCF_009917365.1 Neglectibacter sp. X4
TACACTTTTTTGTAAAAAATAAGAGGTTTTTTTAATATTTAAACGAGAGGATTCATTCTGCAAAGAGGCTCCGGAACTTGACCGGAGCCTCTTTGCGTGGGCATATGAAAAAAGGGCGGCACAGCCTATAAGAAAACGCCTTTGAAACCCAGCAAACGCCGGATTCCAAAGGCGCAAACAGCAAAGCTCTGCCAGCCTTTTTTCAGTCTAAGTTTCCCAGCACGTCCCAGGGGGTGAGCACTCCCAGAAGCTTCTGATCCTGCCGCCCCTGCTCTGTGATGAAAATCACCGAAACCCGCTGGTTGCGGCCCTTCACCTTCTCAAACATCTCCCGCACCGTGAGGTAGCTGGTGTCCTTTGCTACAAATTCATAGTTCTCCGCGTGCTTTTCCACAGATATGTAGTCCCGCAGGTCGCCAATGGTAGTGTCCGGGGTGATGCCCTCTCCCCGGCTGCCCAGCAGGTAGCGCATGATCACGCCGGAGCTGAACACGCCTAAAAACGTCCCGTTGTTCATCACGGGAATATGGGAAAAGCCGTTTTTGTCCATCACCTCCATCACCCGCATCACCTTCTGGTGGGTGGAGGCTTTCATCACCTGCTCCCCCCTGGTGGCAAACTCCAGGGCCAGGGGCGGCTTGCGCACAAAGTCCAGGATCTCCTGCATGGCCTCCATCAGGGGAACGGAAGGCTCTGCCACCGGGATGCCTTTCAGGTTGGCGTTGTGCGTCAGAAGGTTGCGCAGTTCCCGGCACACATTCAGCTTATCCCGGATGGGCGCGCTTTCTGGATCCTTGGTAAACTCAAACACCACGCTGGAGCATTTCCGCCTGGCATGGCGGTATTTATCCTCCAGTTCATCCTCCAGTTGCTTGTACATGTCTAAAAATGCGTGTACCTTTGTCCCAGACCATTCCACATTTTCACCCCCAAGTCGGCTTTCCTCCGGGCCGGGGCCAGCGGAGGAGGGGCTGCCCTGCTTGCAGGTTTTCCTTGGGCGGGGCGTCCCTTTCTTCCCGTATTTCTCTGCCGCCCGCTTTGGCTGCCGGCCAGAGCGGCCCGCACCGCGCCTGCTCATCAGAGCAGCCCCTGCAGCCAGCCCAGCAGGTCGGCATACACCTGCTCTTTGTCCTTTTCGTTCAGGATCTCATGGCGCATACCGGGATACAGCTTTAAGCCCACCTGCTTCACCCCAGCTTCCCGCAGCCAGTTTGCAACCTGTTTGGGTCCTTCCCCATAGCTGCCCACAGGGTCCTCCTCTCCCGCCACTAGGAATATGGGCAGGTTTTGGGGCACCCGGGCCGCCCACTGGGGGGAGGTTATCTCCGCAAGGCCTGTAAAGAGGTCGTAATACCCGGAAGCTGTGAAGGGGAAGCCGCACATGGCGTCTGCGGCAAAGTCCAGGCACACCTGATCTACTGTAGACAGCCATGCCGCGGAATTTACCGGGTTCTTTATGCGGCTGTTGTAGCTGCCTGTGGCAATTTTATCCAGCAGCCTGCCTGCGGACTTAGGCCCCCGCAGCCTGCACTGCATAGCCGCCAGGGCTTTGCCGGCCCTGATGCCGGGGTTTTCCCCCATGGTGCCGCACAGGATGCAGCCGGAAAGCCTCTCCCCATAGCGGGCCAGGTAAGACCGGGACAGGAAAGATCCCATGCTGTGGCCAAGCAGGAACAGGGGCAGGCCGGGATGTTCCCCGGCGGCCTCGTCCATCAGGGCGTTTAAATCCTGCACCACATGCTCCCAGCCGTTCCGGGCGGCAAAATACCCCTGCTGCCGGGCAGACATGCCATGGCCTGCGTGGTCGTTGGCGCAGACGGCAAAGCCGTTTGCCGCCAGGAACCGGGCAAAGTGGTCATACCGCCCGCTGTGCTCCGCCATGCCGTGGACAAGCTGTATCACCGCCCTGGGGGATTCCCCTGTCCAACTGCGGGAGAAAATCTCCCCTTCTCCGGAGCTTGCCGGGCGCGTCCATTCCTTATAGGCTGTCGTCATGGCTGTTCCTCCTTTTACTGGTTGCCTCCCGACCAGTCCACGTCGTACGTCCGCTCTACAATAAACTTGGTCATCTTGCCTGTGGAAATGTCGAAATTCAAATCGTACTTATAGTCTAACCCGTAATGCAGCCACATAACCTCATCCCCTGTCCAGTCGGGATATTTTTCCCCGGCCATGTCCCGGGTCCACTGGGTGACAGGCACGCCGTCAAAGCTGATTTCCTCCAGTACAGATTCGTCCTCCTCCCCATACAGTTGGAACTCCAGCCGGGCTATTACGGCTTGGCCCAGGGGGGCGGCTTCCTCTGTGGCAAAGGAGATGTGGGCGAAAAGGGAGTCGCTTATCCAAATGCTGCCGCCGGTATAGTAGGAATTTTCCTCCAGCGTGGTGCTGGGATCTACCTCTATCTGCTCATAGTTTTCATCTGACCAGGTGACCTTTAATCCCTTATCCAGCAGGGCCTGCACAGTGGTTTCCCCCACCCGTATCTCAGTCCCGCTCAGGGTGATGGGATACAGGGTTTCTTCCGGCTTTTCCTCTTCTCCCCCCGAACAGGCGCCCAGCCCGCACAGAACCAGCAATAGGGCCAAGGCCAGCCCCAGCAAACGGATTCCAGTGTTTTTCCTTGTTTTCATAGCGTTCACTCTCTCCTTATATTTCATCTTTGTTAAGCAGTGCCTGGGCCTTGGGGCAGCGCGCGCGGATAAGTGCATAGGCCTGCTCCAACTGTTTGGCGTTTTCCAGGTAAATGGAAGGGCTACTGTCCTTAGCGGCAAAGGCTGTGCCGTCCCGGTATTCCACCACCAGGGAAACGCCTGTCCCCAGGCTTTGGCGCACCCGGGTGCTACCTACCGTATAGCCCACCCGGGTATGTTCCTCCCGGGCGTGCAGGCTTTTCATGTCCGCCACCCGGAACACCTGGCAGCCTAAGTCCCTGAAATACAGCCAGTATTCCGGGCCAACCGTAAGCCGGGCAGGGTATTTGTCTGTCAGGCGGTTTGCAAAGCCCGCCTTCCCGCACTGGGGGGCCTGGCTGGCAAAGCCCGCCTGATCCTGGGGGGATAAGGCGCCCAGGGCTTTTTCATAGGAAGCCCGCACCTTTTTCATGGATACGCCGCGGTTCTGCAGCCAGAAGCACAGCCAGATAAACAGGGCAAGCCCCACGCCCACAGGCAGGTGCAGCCGCAGCACATAGCTCCACTCCGCGCCCACCAGGAATCCCAGCGCCACCATCCCCGCCACGCATATGAACATCCACAGGGGCACTTTTTTCATGGTGCCGCTGTTAAATTCCTTCATGTCCTCTGCAAAGTCCTGCATTTCGGCGTCCAGCCAGCGCTTAACATCATTTCCCATACGAACCTCTATCCCTTTCTGAGCAGTTTTGCCGGGAAGGCCTTACAGGCTGTTCCAGCTTCTGTTAAAATTATACACTTTTTTTCAGTGGATTGCAAGGCAGGAAAGGTTTCCGCCCCTTTTTCTCTGCTTAGAAAAGCTCTGTAACATGGCAGGGCTTGGGATAGAACACCTGGGCGAGAGGGGCGGCAGGATTTTCCACCTTTACCTGGGGCATCCAGCGCAGCGCTTCCACACTGTGAACGCCGCACAGCAGCGCGCCCAGTTCCCCTGTGCCCAGGCGGATATCCGGCTTTTCCTGCACGCGCTCCACCTGGTTTTCCGTCCCTTCCCGGAAAGAAAGGCGGAACACAGCATTGTTTTCCTCCAGCAGGGGATCGGCTGCCTCCAGGGTTAAAACCCCATCCCCCTTGCAGGCGCACAGGCCCAGCAGCTTTTCCACGTTTACAGCCCGCACCATGCCGTTAAAGAAGCTTTCCCGCTTCATATGGGCGCATTCCGGCAGCAAAGGGGCCACTGCCGCCCAGGCTGGAAGGGCAAAACGCACCGTTTTGAAATTGGAAAGGAAAGCCCGTCGGATAAAGCTTAGCAGGGCCTGGAAGCCCCGGGCATCCCGGAACAGGAAGCCGTTGCGGGCGCTGAAATCTGTGCGCATGTCCAGCACATCCCCGTCCCGCCCGGCAATGCAGAAGGCGCCTGGTTCTCCCTTTTCATCTTCCCATAGATAGATGTAACGCTTTTCCTTCAGCAGATCCTTTTCCAGAAGCTCCTTGTCATAAACTTCCCGCAGGACGGACAGGTTGCATTCGTGGTAAAAAGCGTTATAGACGGCGAGCAGGGGGGCTAAATCCTCCCCGGGGAAAAGCTGGCGCACCCGCCCCCCAAAGTCTCCCTGGGGCAAGTCCCCCATAGGCACCTCCCACAGGCGGCTTTCCACGCCGTTTGCATAGCCGAATTTCTGATAATACCCTGTGCTGAAGGGGTACAGGGCGGAGAGCGCGTCTCCATGACGATATAAGCCCCTCAGCGCCTCCTGCATACAGGCCCGCACCGCGCCGCCCCGGCGGTTTGCCGGCAGGCTGGCAACGCCGCCCACGCCTCCCAGGCCCACCACGTGCCCGTCAAACCGGGCCTGGAAATGGTTCATCACCAGGCAGGCGCAAGGGGATTCCCCCTCCCCAAAGGCTGCCCAGTAGTCGGCGCTTTTTTCATAGGCAGCGTCCTCGCTAAAGCTGCCTGCTTTGCACTTTTCCTTTTCCTCTGCCAGATCGAAGCTTCCCTCAAAGGCTACCGCCTGAACCAGCCGGGCCTGCCAAAGCTCCTCTGGGCGCAGTTTTCTCACCAGCATTTTTGCCACCTGGCTGCGGGATAAGCCCCGCAGCTCCTTTCTTAAGTAAAATATGTGTTTCATAGCCTGCCGGCGCGGTTCCAATGCGCCCGCATGGAACCGGCAGCAGCCAGAATTTTAAATGCGCTTACTATACCATCCCTGCCGCCGGAAGTCAAGAGCCTGCCTCCGGGGAAAGCCCTTTCCCATAAGCCCGCTCTGCCGCTTCCCGGGCCAGATCCAGCACCAGGTGATCTGCTCCTCCCTCCCCGGCGCCCTGGGGCAGGGTGGCAAACACCTCCATCACCTGCCCGCGCATCCACAGCCCTGGGGTGATGCGCAGGGAATAGCCGCAGCCTGGCTGGCACATCCAATCATAGAAAGGGGCCCGGGGCAGGCCGTAGGCAGCCAGCAGCGCGGTGAGCACCCCGGCAGGGGCGCAGAGCGCCGCCGACACAGCAGACTGCTGGGGCGAGCTTTGGCCCTGGGCCATCAGGTTCTGCACAAGCATTTCAAAGCCCCTGCACACCCGCTGGACAAACACCGGGCTGCTCTCTCCCTCCGGAGGCGCAGACTGCCCGCCTCCTTCCATCCATTGGCGGAAACGGGGATCGTGCTGCAACTCTTGGGCGGTTTTGTTTTCCCATTGGCCGAAATCGCATTCCGCCAGCTCCAGCACCACCTCTGGATCAGCCTCCGGGTAAAGGATTTTCAGGGTGTCCACGCAGCGGGTGGAGGGGCTGGCAAAAAAGCGGCTGGCCCGCGGGTACGGGTGCTCCCGCTTCATGCGGGCCAGCCGGACAATGGACTCTGTGGCAAGGGGCGAATCTGTCCGCCCGATGTAGCGCCCCTCCAGGTTCCCCTCGCAGGGCATGTTCCGGATAAAATGGATGATATAAGATTTCATGGCAGATACTGCAGGATACGGGGCTTATGCAAAAAGAAATCAGAAATTTCTCTTAGGGCTTGTTTGAAAAATCGCAAACACCGTCTTTTTGTCCAAAACAGGCGTTTCCTGTGTTGGAAATCCTCGACAGGCGACAGCCTGTCTTGCGGTTTCCGCCTTGAAAACCACCTTGTTTTGTCTTAAAAATCCGGCACTTTCTCTATTTTCAAACAAGCCCTAAGCCCGGTATCGTTCCTTTCTTTTATAGTTTTACACGCTTTTCCTTCATATAGCATTGCTGTAAAAAAATCACGCAAATTTTAGAAAATAGGAAAAATATATTATCCTTTTATTTCTGTCCGCGCTGTTCCAAAAAGTGAGGAAAACACAGGCTTTTTTTAGAAAAAAAGCCTGCTTATTTCTCGGAAGAAGATATAGAAAAGCGGATTGTACAAAAAATAAGTGTAGAATTATGCAGAATTTACACTTTACATTGTATTTCTCCTGTCCTATAATTAAATACACAAGCGTCTGGGTTTTCTATCCTCTTAGGATAGGCGGCCCGGCTCAAGGGCCTGTTTTGCGAACAGGGAAACGGCCGGATTTTTGCTCAAGGCATGGGGGCGTATGATTTAAGAACCCGCCTGCCTGGGGCGAAAAGGCGGCGCCCGCAGCTTTTCAAAACAAGCCCCAAACCCCATGGCTTACTTTTATCTTTCCTATCAAAATCATAAATCCAAGCAGGGACAAGGGCGCCGGAAGGCGGCGTTTTCAGCCTCTGTGTACGTGCGCGGCCTGTGGCGGGCCGGTGCGCGCCAGACCAGCGAGGTAGAGGTAGATGAAGATGAATTTGAACCGCGACTTTCCCAGGATACTTACCTTATTGCGAAAAGAAAAAGGGCTTAGCCAGAAGCAGGCCGCCCAAGATCTCACCATCCCCCAGGCGCTTTTGTCCCACTATGAAAAGGGCATACGGGAGCCGGGGCTGGAGTTTGTGGTGCGGGCCGCCAGGTATTACGGCGTTTCCTGCGACTATCTGCTGGGCTGCACCCCCCACCGCAGCGGCGCGGTTATTGCCGTACAGGATCTGCCCGGCAGGCCTGTGGGCAGGCCCCGGAAGCATCATGCCTTGGCGGAGTACCACCAGCGGGTGCTTGCAGGCTCTATACATATTGTATTCGCTCTGCTGAAAAAAATCAATAACGAAACCCTGACGCGGGAGGTTTCCACCTTCCTTTCCGCCGCCGTATACCGGGCTTTCCGGGTGCTGTATTCTGCCGGCCCCCGGAACCCCCAGGGGCTTTTCTCCCTGGACAGGGGGCTGTTCACTGCCTCTGTGGAGGCGGGCATGGTGCTGTCTATGGCAAAGAGCAGGTGCCTTCTCAACGGCGAATCGGTAAACGGCAGGCAGGGCGTGGCAAAGGAGGATATTCCGGCCCTGTCCCCCGGCCTTCTGGAGGAGGAGTTCCCCCAGCACGCCCCTGCCCTGTTCGATCTCATCCACCGCACCGAGCAGGCCATGCAGCCAGAGCGGGAAAGCCTGTACACTGTGCGCAGCCAGCAGCCCGGCAGCCCTTATGCGGCAGGGGAGGACGTGCAGAAGACAGCAGACCAATAGGGCAGGGCCAAAAGGCTTTCGCGCCTTTGCGGTGAAAAAACCAACATACGGAAAAAAGTCTGTCATTTCTCAGGAGATTGTGCTATACTAGAGAAAGGACAGGTTTTTTTGCGCCTGCAAACATGCCCGCCCGGTTCCCTGCCCGCTTATTTGCGCAGGGGCATGGCTCTGGGACGGGGAGGAAAGGACGATAGACGTATGTGCGGATTTATAGGCTTCACCGGCGGCGGGGACTCCCAACTGGACAAGGGCGTTTTGCAGAGCATGACCGACGCCATTGCCCACCGGGGGCCGGACGACGCCGATTACTATATGGACGGCCTGGTTTCCCTGGGCTTCAGGCGGCTTTCCATTATTGATCTGGAGGGGGCGCGGCAGCCCCTTTTCAACGAGGACGGCAGCAAGGCGCTGGTCTTTAACGGGGAGATTTACAACTTCCAGGAGCTGCGGGAAGATCTCCTGCAGCGGGGCCACACCTTTTCCACCAAGGGGGATGGGGAAACCCTGCTCCATGGCTACGAGGAATATGGCACAGATCTGCTGAACAAGCTGCGGGGCATGTTTGCCTTTGTCATTTGGGACAAGGAAAAAGAAGAGCTTTTTGGCGCCCGGGACTTTTTCGGCATTAAGCCCCTGTATTATGCCCGGATGGGGGAGGCGTTCCTCTTTGGCTCTGAGATAAAAAGCTTCCTGCACCATCCTATGTTTAAAAAGGAGCTGAATGAAAGGGCGCTGGAGCATTACCTTTCCTTCCAGTATTCCCCGGGGCCGGAGACTTTCTTCAAAAACGTCTACAAGCTGCCCCCCGCCCACTGTTTTACCTATAAAGAGGGGAAGATGGACATTGCCCGCTACTGGCTGCCGGAATTTTCCGCCGAAGAAGACAAGCCTTTAGACTACTGGGTGGACGAGATTGAAAAGGTGTTCGATAACAGCGTGGAGGCCCACAAGGTCAGCGACGTGGAGGTGGGATCCTTCCTGTCCTCCGGGGTGGACTCCAGCTATGTGGCCTGTTCGGCCCATGTGGACAAGACCTTCACTGTGGGCTTTGACAACGGCGAGCGCTATAACGAAACCCACTATGCCCAGGAGCTTTCAGAGCTGATCCCTGTGAAAAATGTGAGCAAGGTCATCACCCCGGAGGAGTTCTGGGGGAACTTCCCTAAAATACAGTACCATATGGACGAGCCGCTGGCAGATCCTTCGGCAGTGGCTTTATATTTCGTGTGCAACACAGCGGCAAAGCATTTGAAGGTGGTGCTTTCCGGCGAGGGGGCCGACGAGATTTTCGGCGGGTACAATATCTACAAGGAGCCGCTGGAAGTGCCCTGGTATGATAAAATCCCCTTCCCCGTCCGCAGGGCCATAGGCGCTTTGGCAGGGCTGCTGCCGGCGCGCAGGGGGCTTAATTTCCTGGTGCGCCGGGGCAAGCGCTTGGAAGACAGGTTTATCGGCAACGCCTATATGTTTACGGAGAAAGAGCGTCGGGCGCTGCTGAAAAAACCCACAGACGCCCAGTCCCCTGCCCGGATGGTGAAGCCCTATTATGACATGGTGCCGGGCAAAGATGCTGTTACCCGGATGCAGTTTGTGGATTTAAACATGTGGATGGTAGGGGATATCCTTCTGAAAGCGGACAAGATGAGCATGGCAAACTCTTTGGAGCTGCGGGTGCCCTTCCTGGACAAGGAGATTATGGCTTTAGCCGGGCGCATCCCCACAAAGTACCGGGTAAACAGTGAGAACACCAAATTCGCCATGCGGAAGGCCGCCCTGCGGCGCATGCCGGAAAAGTGGGCGGGCAAAAAGAAGCTGGGCTTCCCGGTGCCCACCCGGGTATGGCTGAAGGAAGACAAGTATTATAACACGGTGAAGGCGGAGTTTGAAAGCGCCAACGCCCAGCATTTCTTCCACACAGAGAAGCTTCTGAAGCTTCTGGAAAAGCATAAAGAGGGCAAGGCGGACAACAGCCGCCGCATCTGGACGGTGTACACCTTCCTGGTGTGGTACCGCCAGTTCTTCCCGGAGGTGAACCATGGAAAAGCGCAATGATTTCCAGCCTGTGCTTTTGGGCAGCGATATAAACGTATATGGCATGGCCCGATCCTTCCATGAGGCCTATGGCCTTGCAAGCGTGGCTGTGGGCAAAGGGATTTTAGGACCCTGCACCGCCAGCAAAATCGTGAAGGTGGAAGTGGTGGAGCCGGATCTGGAGAACGACGAGGTTTTTGTCCGGACACTGCGGGACTATGCCAAAAAATGGCAGAACACCGGCAAAAAGCTGCTGCTTGTCCCTTGCGGGGACAACTACATCAAACTGCTGGTGCGCAACCAGGACAAGCTGCGGGATTTGTACCGCTTCGAGTGCATTGAGGAAGATCTGCTCATGCGCCTTTCCATCAAGGAAAGCTTTTATGAGGTCTGCACAGAGCATGGGTTTTCCTTCCCCAAAACCACCACATGCTCCTATGAAGAGCACGAACACATCCAGCTCCCCTTTGATTTTCCTGTCATTATCAAGCCCTCCAACTCTGTAGCCTACTGGAACTGCTCCTTTCCCCACAAGAAAAAGGTCTTTGTGGCGGAAACGAAGGAGGAGTTTGACGCGATTTTAAAGGCTATATACTCCTCCAGCTATAAGGATCACCTGATTTTGCAGGAATATATCCCCGGGGACGACAGCAATATGCGGGTGATGAACTGCTACTGCGGCCGGGACAAAAAGGTGAAGCTTATCGCCTTGGGAAACGCCCTTCTGGAGGAACATTCGCCCGAAGGCATTGGCAGCTATGCCGCCATTATAAACGGCTATGACGAAAAGCTTAACCAGCAGATGAAAGGGTTCCTGGAGGGCATTGGCTATGTGGGCTTTGCCAATTTCGACATGAAGTTTGACTCCCGCGACGGCACCTACAAGCTTTTCGAGATGAACCTGCGCCAGGGCCGCAGCAGCTTTTACGTCACCGCAGCCGGGGGAAACCTGGCAAAATGGCTGGTGGAGGATGTGCTGGATCACAAGGAGATGGGCTGCACTGTCATCAAGGACAGGGTGCTGTGGACGATTATCCCTACAAAGATTATTTTTGAGTATGTCCGCTCCGAGAGCGCCAAAGCCGAGGCCCAGGCCCTTTTAAAAGCGGGCAAGGTATGCCATTCTTATTATTACCAGGGCGACCGATCCTTTAAGCGCTGGGTAAACTACCGGAAAAACCAGTTCCACTATTTTGAGAAGTATAAGCGTTACTTTAACAACAAGGCCCTGCGGGACTAGATGCCTCCGGCAGGCAGGGGGTGCTTTTCAGGAAAGCACCCCCCTGCACCCCCGAAACCTTTGCCGGGGGTTCCTGCTGTTTTTAGGAAGGAGGGCTTTTTTTGGCCGAGAAAAAAACCCTGGGCATTATCGGAGGCATGGGGCCTATGGCTACAGCCTACCTTTTACAGCTTATCATTGAAATGACGGACGCAAAAACCGATCAGGAGCATTTGGACGTGATTGTTTTCAACCGCCCGGCTGTCCCTGACCGTACAGCCTATATCCTGGACAACACAAAGCCTTCCCCTTTGCCCGTCCTGCGGGACGCGGCCCAAAAGCTTACGGGCCTGGGGGCCGGGGTGCTCTGCGCGCCCTGCGTCACCTCCCACTATTTCTATGAAGCGCTTTCCGGCGGGATACCCGTCCCCTTTGTGCATATGCTCCGGGAAACGGCGGAGGAACTGCGGCGGGCTGGAAGAAGGAAAACCGGCGTGATGGCAACCACAGGCACCGTGCGCATGGGCCTGTTCCAGTCTGCTTTAGGGGAAGCGGGCATAGAGGCGCAGCTTCCCTCCCCTGCCTGCCAGGAGCTGGTAATGTCCATGATTTACGATGAAATAAAGGCAGGAAAGCCAGCCAGCCCGGAAAAGTTCCAGGCCGCGGAGGAGGAGCTTTACGCCCAGGGCTGCGACAGCATTGTGCTGGGCTGCACAGAGCTTTCCCTCATCAAGAAAAGCGCGCCTCTGGGGCCGGGATATTTGGACGCCCTGGAAGTGCTTTCTAAGCGCTGTGTGCAGCTTTGCGGCGGCGCATTAAAGGCGGAATACGAAAACCTGCTGACATAAAAAAGGGGAGCGTCTAAAACGAAGAGCTAATAAATTGAAATTTATCAATTTAAGGAATTGGTTTTAGGATCAACCCCTTTTTTAAAAGGGGTTGCAGGGTGTGGGACGGAGTCCCGCGGTTTTGCGCTGCAGATATAAAACGCGCTGTCTGGACACTCCCTAAAAAAGCCCCGCCCACCCAGCAAAAAAAGGAGTGACGCAAAATGTGCGGATTTGTAGGATTCATGAACAGCCCCCAGGTGCAGGAGCCTGGCCCGGTTATCCGCGCCATGGCAGACCGCATTATCCACCGGGGGCCGGACGACGCCCATTATTATGACAGCAAGGATATTTCCCTGGGCTTTAGGCGGTTGTCCATCATTGACCTGGAGGGAGGGCGCCAGCCCATTTTAAACGAGGACGGCAGCAAGGTGCTGGTGTTTAACGGGGAAATTTACAACTACCAGGAGCTGCGGGAGGATCTCCTAAAGCGGGGCCACAGCTTCACCACAAAGTCCGACTCCGAAACCATCCTTCACGGCTATGAGGAATTCGGCCCGGAGATTTTGCAGAAGCTGCGGGGCATGTTTGCCTTTGTGATTTGGGACAAAAACAATAAGAAGCTTTTCGGGGCCAGGGATATTTTCGGCATCAAGCCTTTTTACTATTATAAAAAGGACGGGCAGTTTATGTTCGGTTCGGAGATTAAAAGCTTTTTATCCCATCCCTGCTTTGAAAAGGAACTGGACGAGGCGCTGATACCGGAATACCTTTCCTATGAATACATTCCCGACGAACGCACCATTTTCAAAAATGTGTGGAAGCTGCCCGGCTCCCATTGCTTCACCTACCAAAACGGCGAATTGCAGGTGGAACGGTATTACCGCGTCCAGTATAACATTGAGGAGGACAAATCCCTGGAATACTGGGAAAAGGAGATAACCCGGGAGTTTACCGAGTCTGTGGCCATGCACCAGATAAGCGACGTGGAGGTGGGCTGTTTCCTGTCCTCCGGGGTGGATTCCAGCTATGTGGTGAAGGAGATTTCCAAGGGCACAAAAAAGGTGAAAACCTTTTCTGTGGGCTATGAAGAGGAAAAGTACAGCGAGCTTTCCTATGCCCAGGACTTTTCCAAGGTGGTGGGAGTGCCCAACATCTCCAACAAGGTGTCTGCCGATGAATTTTTCGACGCCATGCCGGAAATCCAGTATTTTATGGACGAGCCTCTGCCCAACCCCTCGGAAATCCCTCTGTATTTCCTGGCAAAAAATGCCCGGAAATACGTGAAGGTGGTGCTTTCCGGGGAAGGCGCGGACGAGCTTTTCGGAGGCTACCCCATGTACCTGCAAGGGGGGCACTTCCAGGATTATACCAAAAAGGCCCCCCGCCCCCTGCGGAAAATGGCCGGGGCTGTGGCTGGGCGCTTGCCGGAGTTTAAGGGCAAGCATTTCCTCGTGCGGGGGGCTATGGAGCCTTGGCAGCGGTTTATGCGGGCAAACTACGTGTTCCAAAGCGGGGAGCGCCAGAAATTCTTAAAGCGGCCCATCACCTCCAGGCTGCCGGAAGAATACAGCAAGCGGTACTTTGACGAGGTGCCAGACTTGGACGAGCCTACCCAGCTTCAGTATGTGGACATGCACACCTGGATGATTTACGACATCCTCTTAAAGGCCGACCGCATGAGCATGGCAAATTCCTTAGAGCTGCGGGTGCCCTTCTTAGACAAAAAGATGCTGGAGCTTTCCACCCGCATTCCCACCCGGTTCCGGGCCGACTGCGCCACAGAAACCACCAAAAAAGCCCTGCGCTCCGCCGCCATCAAGCAGCTTCCCGAGCGCACCGCCAACAAGAAGAAACTGGGTTTCCCGGTGCCCCTTTCCGACTGGCTGCGGGAGGACAAGTATTACAACAAGGTAAAGGCGGCTTTCCAAAGCGATATTGCGGAAAAGTTCTTTGTCACAAAAGAGCTTATGAAGCTTTTGGACGACCACAAAGCGGGCAAGGCGCGGAACATGCAGAAGATATGGTCTTTCTACACCTTCATCGTCTGGTACGACCAGTTCTTCGTGAAAAACTGAGGGATATCCGTGTGTATAAAATTCCCAGAGTGACTAAAACGCAGGGTTTAGAGAAGGGAAATCCAAAATTGCAAAAGGATTGGTTTTAGGATCAAAACATTCCCTTTGGAAATGTTTCCCCTTCTTTCAAAAGGAGCCGCTGCGTGCCATGTGGCAAAACGCAAACGCTATGCGTTAGCGTTCCCGTCCAGAGCCGACCGAGTCGGCAGGCGAGAAGCAGGGTGCGGGACAGAGTCCTGCGGCCTTAGTCACCTTGCGGAAAACTCTTTGGAACAGGTATTCCTTGTCCCCTGCCCCTTCTGGAGGGCAGGGGATTTGTATACCGGGCAGGGGAGGGCACTATGGCTTTACAAAAAAACGATATGATAGAGCTTGTCTTTACAGGCGTTACAGCCCAGGGGGCGGCCCTGGGCCGGCATGAGGGGATGGCGGTTTTTGTGCCCCTGGGCGCTCCTGGGGACAGGGCGCTGGTGCGCATTGTCAAGGTGGAAAAAAATTTCTGCTATGGCAGGCTGGAGCAGGTGCTGGAGCCTGCCCCCTGCCGGGTTGAGCCGGACTGCCCTTATTTTGCCCAGTGCGGGGGCTGCTGCTTCCGGCACATCTCCTATGAGGAGGAGCTGCGCTTAAAGCAGCAGCGGGTTGCAGACGCCCTGGAGCGCATAGGGGGCTTTCACAGTTTACCGGTGGAGCCTATCCTAGGGGCGGAAAACCGGCAGGGCTACCGGAACAAGGCCTTGCTGCCCTTGGGCAGGGACAGGGACGGCAGGCTTGTTATGGGGTTTTACGCGGTCAACTCCCACCGCATTATCGACTGTCAGGCATGCCGCCTGCACCCGCCGGAGTTCAACACCCTGATGGAGGCCTTCCGGGCCTGGGCTGAGAAAAGCGGCGAGACAGTTTATGACGAAACCGCCCACAAGGGCACCCTGCGCAGGCTTTACCTGCGGAAGGGGGCGAATACCGGGGAGGTAATGGCCTGCGTGGTGATAAACGGCGACAGGCTGCGGGACGAGAAATCTTTGGTGGGCGCGCTGCGGGCGGCAGTGCCGAAGCTTACCACCGTGGTGCTCAACATAAACCGGGACAAAACCAATGTGGCGCTGGGGCAGAGGCTGCGCACCCTGTACGGCCCGGGATACATTCAGGATAATCTCTGCGGTCTCACCTTCCGGATATCCCCTCTTTCTTTCTACCAGATAAACGCCGCCCAGGCACAGCGCCTTTATGAAAAGGCGGCGGAGTTTGCAGCCCTCGCGCCTGGGGATACCCTGCTGGATTTGTACTGCGGTACCGGCACCATCGGCCTTTCCATGGCCTCCCAGGCCGAAAGCCTTACCGGCGTGGAGGTTATCCCCCAGGCTGTGGAAAATGCCCGGGAGAACGCCCAGCGCAACGGCGTGGGAAACGCCCGGTTCCTTTGCGCAGATGCCTCCAAGGCCGCAGCACAGCTTGCGCAGGAAGGGGCATGCCCTCAGGTCATTGTCCTGGATCCCCCCCGGAAGGGCTGTTCCCCTGCCCTTGTCCGCACAGTGGCCTCTATGAACCCTTGCCGTATCGTCTATGTTTCCTGCGATCCCGCCACCTTGGCCCGAGACTTGAAGCTGTTCGCGGAGCTGGGCTACCTGCCCCAGAAAGTCGCGCCAGTAGATATGTTCCCCGGGACAGGGCATGTGGAGACTATTGTGTTGATACAAAAGAAAACCTCGTAGAAATCCTTTATTTTAGGCACTTTGCGAAGCATTTCATGTTCACTTCGGAGGGTGAAAAAATCCGAAATAAGCACCTCAAAAACTACTTTGATGTTTCAGTGGTAGTTGATATCGGGTGTGGGAACACAAACGGAAAATAAAGGGTTTGGGCAATTAACGTGTCTATGTAGTGTCCACCTTGTTGATAAAAAGCGGGCAACAGGCTCTTAGAAATTGAATGGGATAGGCGTATCATTAGAGATAGTGGTACGCTTATTTTTTTGTTCGAATCGTACCTTTGATTGGCCAATGTCATTAAGTTAAAGGTATAAAAGAGCAAAATAAGAAAAAAGCATAAAAAAG
>NZ_QWLE01000056.1:0-15219 GCF_009917365.1 Neglectibacter sp. X4
CCTGTGTGGGATGTTCACCTGCCAGCCTGAAACAGATCTTTCTGTGCAATCCGTTTTCTGTTGGTTTTGTCTGCCTCCCACACCGTCTGTAAATAGAAAATTGTTTTAGACGCCTTTCTCAAAGTGTCTAAAACAATTATGACATCCGCCGTGCGCACCAAAATCTTCTGAAAATCTTGAAATGTGTCCAAGTCCTATGCTATAATTATATGTCGCGAAGGACTCTTTTTACACACGTCCAATGTGTTAGGAAAGGAGTTCAAAACATGGGCAAAAATCTAAAAGGCAAAGAATGTGGAAAAGGCATTTGCCAAAACGGTTCTGTATGCACGACCTGCGGCACACCTATACCACGTGAGCGGCTGAACGAGGTATGCCGCCCAAAGTGTTACAGCAGCTTCTGGGCCATGCCAGTATCAAAACAACCATGGATCGCTACGTCCATGTTACGGACGATTCACTGGTGAGTGCAGTACGGCAATTTGAAGCAAGCGCCATATCTCCACGATAAATTGGTGCGGAAACAAAAACAAGACGTCAAAAATCCAGTCATAGCAAGGAGTCGTGAACATATATGAAATTAGGCATCGTTGGCCTGCCCAATGTGGGCAAGAGCACACTGTTTAACGCTATCACCAACGCGGGGGCGCAGTCGGCAAACTACCCCTTCTGCACTATTGAGCCTAACGTGGGCGTGGTGGCAGTGCCGGACAAGCGGCTGGACAAGCTGGCAGAAATGTATGAGCCGGAAAAATTCACCCCTGCTACCATTGAGTTTGTAGACATAGCGGGCTTGGTCAAGGGCGCTTCCAAGGGGGAGGGCCTGGGCAATAAGTTCCTTTCCAACATCCGGGAAGTAGACGCGGTGGTGCATGTGGTGCGCTGCTTTGAAAATGACGATATCATCCATGTGGAGGGCAGCATTGATCCCCGGCGTGATATTGAAACCATTGATCTGGAACTGGTGCTTTCCGATATGGAGGTGCTGGACAGGCGCATTGACAAGACCAGGAAGCTTTTAAAAGCTGACAAGAAATATCAAGGAGAGCTGGATTTTTTCCTCCGGGTGCGGGAGGCCCTGGAGGAGGGGAAATCTGCCCGCAGCGTGGACTGCGACGAGGAGGAGCGGGAGTTGCTGTCCTCTGTTTCCCTGCTGACCAACAAACCTATCATTTTCGCCGCCAACATGAGCGAGTCGGATTTCCAGCAGGGAGTGGGGCAAAACACTCGCTTCCAGGCAGTGCGGGCGCTGGCGGAGCAGGAGCACGCCGCTGTGCTGCCTATCTGCGCGGAGATTGAAGCGGAAATTTCCGGGCTTTCCCTGGAGGAGAAGCTGCTGTTTTTAAGCGACATGGGATTGGAGGAATCGGGCCTTGACCGCCTCATCACCGCCTGCTATTCCCTTTTGGGGCTTATCTCCTATCTGACTGCCGGAAAGCCGGAGGTGCGGGCCTGGACTATCCAGAAAGGCACCCGGGCGCCCCAGGCGGCAGGGAAAATCCACACGGATTTTGAGCGGGGCTTTATCCGCGCAGAGGTTATCAGCTTTGATGATCTTATGGCCTGCGGCACCATGGCTGCCGCCAAAGAAAAGGGGCTGGTGCGCTCAGAGGGCAAGGAGTATGTGATGCAGGACGGAGACATTGTGCTGTTCCGGTTTAACGTATAGTGCAGGCGGATCCCCGCAAAGGGCGCTTTACTGTATGGCCTTTTTCCGTTCTGCCGGGAATGCATTATTTCTAAAAAGAAGCAGCGGGGAAATCTGAAGCCGCTTATACTGTGATACAATAAAAAAGGAAGCCGCCTGGAATGAACAGGCAGCTTCCTTTTTAGCTTTTCTTAGCCCTGAACCCCTACGGGGGCAGGAACGGCCCTTACAGGGGCCTCTTCATTTGCCACAGCCAGCATTAATTTAATACGGTTTTCCTGGTTCACCTTTGTGGCGCTGGGGTCATAGTCGATAGGCACAATATTGGCCCGGGGATAAATGCTTTTCACCTTGCGTATCATGCCCTTGCCCACAATGTGGTTGGGCAGGCAGCCAAAGGGCTGGGTACACACCACATTTTCATAGCCGTTTTCAATCAGCTCCATCATTTCAGCGGTGAGCAGCCATCCTTCCCCCATTTTGCAGCCAAAGCCGATTACCTGCCCCGCCAGCTTTTTCAGGTGGGAATAAGGCGAAGGGGCGGTAAACTGGGGATATTTCTTTACGGCGGCAATCAGGTCTGCCTCAAACTTGGTGAAATACCATTTCAGCAGGGTACACACCTGCTTTTTTGCGGCGCTGCCCCCATACAGGCGGATGTCCTCCAGGCGGTTGTCCACCTTGAAAATCATGAAGCCCACAATGCCGGGAGTCATCACCTCGCAGCCCTGCTGGAACAGGAATTCCTCCAGATCGTTATTGGCCAGGGGGGAATATTTCACATAGATTTCCCCCACTACGCCAACCTTGGTTTTCTGCCGCTGCTCCCGGGGGATCTCCGCAAAGGAGCGGGCGATCTCATCAAAATAGGCGTGAACCTCCCGCTGTGTAAAGGCCTTGTTCTGTTCAAAGAGCCTTGTCAGCTTTAAAATCCACTGCTGCACCAGTGCGTCGCTGGCCCCTGGCTCTGCTTCATAAGGCTTTGTCTGATTCTTTAAAAGCATCAGCAGATCCCCATAGGTAAGGGCCGCAATGCCCCGGCGCAGAAGGGGCAGGGTCACCTTAAAGCCGCTGTTAGACTCCAGCCCGGAGATGTTCAGGGAAATGACGGGGATAAAATCCAGGCCGTCCTTGTGCAGGGCCTTGCGCAATAAGTGAATATAGTTGGAGGCCCGGCACCCGCCGCCTGTCTGGGTCATAATGAGGGCCACCTTATGCAGATCGTATTTGCCGCTGTGCAGGGCGTGCATCAACTGCCCGATAGACAGCAGCGCCGGATAGCAGGTGTCATTGTGGACATACTTCAGCCCCTCGTCCACAATTTCCCGCCCGGTGGTGCGCAGCAGCTCTATTTTGTAACCAAAGCTCTCCAGCACATTTTTAATCAGCTCAAAATGGATGGGGGCCATGTTAGGCGTTAAAATGGTGTATTCCTTTTTCATCTCCCGGGTAAACTCCACCCGGCTGGCTGTCTCCATATGATTTCACTCCTTTTGCAGCGTGACGCTGCACCCAAGACGCGGGAACGCTCACTGCGTTCGCTAGTCAAGCAAAAGCTTCCGCCGCGGAATGAGATTCCGCGCTTACGCAGTCTCCCGCGCATAAACGTTTTCATTGGTTTTTATATTTAAACCTTTTGCAGCGTGACGCTGCACCCAGGACGTGGGAACGCTCACTGCGTTCGCTGGTCAAGCAAAAGCTTCCGCCGCGGAATGAGATTCCGCGCTTACGCAGTCTCCCGCGCATAAACGTTTTCATTGGTTTTTAGATCAACCCTTTTGCAGCGTGACGCTGCACCCAGGACGCGGGAACGCTCACTGCGTTCGCTAGTCAAGCAAAAGCTTCCGCTGCGGAATGAGATTCCGCGCTTACGCAGTCTCCCCCGTATAAACGTAAATATTGTCATTGAGTTTTGGCTCAAGCCTTTTTTAAAAGGCTTGCAGGGTGCGGGACAGCGTCCCGCGGCCTTATTCCCCCAGCCCCAGGGCGGCGAACAAACTGCGCAGGCGTATGCGCACGGCCCCCAGGTTGGTGATCTCATCAATCTTAATCTGGGTGTAGATGCGCCCGCCCTCTTCCAGGATGGCCCGCACCTCGTCTCCGGTGATGGCGTCTACGCCGCAGCCGAAAGACACAAGCTGCACAAGGTTTACGCGCTTGTCCTGGGAATCTACCACGTATCTGGCGGCGGCATACAGCCGGGCATGGTATGTCCACTGGTTTAAAACCCCGGTGCGGAACTTTTCCACCTCTCCGCTCACTGCGTCCTCTGTCACCACCACAGCGCCGCACTCGCAGATGAGCTTGTCTATGCCATGGTTTATCTCCGGATCCAGATGATAGGGCCTGCCGGAAAGGATGACCACCGGCAGGTTTTCCTCCTCCGCTTTCCGCAAAAATTCCTGGCCCTTTTCCCGTATGCGCTTCATGTACGACGCATATTCCCCGTAGGCAGCCTTTGCCGCCGCCTTAATCTCCCGCTCCGGAATTTTGGGGAAATACTTCGCCAGGATGGCCTGCATCTTTTTGGGGAAATCCTTGGGGCGGTGGATGCCCACATAATCGTATATAAACCTGGTTTTGGCGAGGGCTGTAACATTTGCATCCAGCACCTCGGGATAATAGGCCACCACAGGGCAGTTATAGTGGTTGTCGCCCTTGTGCTCGTTTACGTTGTAGCTCATGCAGGGGTAGAAAATGGCGTCTGGCTTCTGCTCCAAAAGGGCCTCCATGTGCCCGTGCAGCAGCTTTGCCGGATAGCATACCGTATCAGAAGGAATGGTGTGCTGGCCTTTGAAGTATAGCTGCCGGGTGGATTCAGGGCTTGCCTCCACCGTAAAGCCCAGCTTTGTAAAGAAGGTGTGCCAGAAGGGGAAAAGCTCGAACATATTCAGGCCCATAGGAATGCCGATGCGCCCCCGGCTGCCGGGAACAGGTTTATAGGAAGCCAGCAGCTCCTTTTTATACTCGTACAGATTATACCGGGCGGCAGGGTTTTCCCGTTTCAGGGGCTTGTCGCAGCGGTTGCCCGCTATGTATTTCTTGCCGTTTGCAAAGGTGTTAATGGTGAGGCGGCAGTGGTTCTGGCAGCCGTTGCAGGCGGCGGCCTTCACCTCGTGGGTGAATTTTTCCAGCTCCTCCGGCCCCAGGATGGCGCTTTCGCCTTTGCCCTCTTCCTGGGCATACAGCGCCGCGCCATATGCCCCCATCAGCCCGGAAACAGAGGGCCGGGTGACATACTGGCCAATCTCTTTCTCAAAGGCCCTGAGCACTGCGTCGTTTAAGAAGGTGCCGCCCTGCACCACAATGTGCCTGCCCAGGCTTTTGGCGTCTGTAACCCGGATAACCTTATAGAGGGCGTTTTTCACCACGCTGACAGAAAGCCCTGCCGAGATGTTCTCTATGCTGGCCCCGTCCTTCTGGGCCTGTTTCACAGAGGAATTCATAAATACCGTGCAGCGGGAGCCTAAATCCACAGGGTTTTCAGCAAAAAGCCCGCATTTTGCAAAGTCTGCCATCTCATAGCCCAAGGCCCCGGCAAAGGTTTGCAGGAAGGATCCGCAGCCGGAGGAACAGGCTTCGTTTAAGAAAATGTTGTCAATGGCTCCGTTTTTAATCTTAAAGCATTTGATGTCCTGGCCGCCGATGTCGATGATGAAGTCAACCTCCGGCTCAAACTTCCGGGCGGCTGTAAAGTGGGCGATGGTTTCCACCACACCCAGATCCAGGGAAAAGGCATTTTTGATAATCTCCTCCCCATAGCCAGTGGAGGCTGCCGCCTTGATTTTGATATGGGGGAACTTCCTGTATAAATCCAGCAGGAACTCCTTTACCAAAGGCACAGGGTTGCCGGAATTGGGCAGGTAGCGGGAGAAGATAATCTCCTGCTGCTGGTTTATGGCTACAGCTTTTACGGTGGTGGAGCCTGCGTCTATGCCCACAAAGGCTGTGCCGTCTTCCGGCAGGGAGGCGTCTGTCTCCACCCTGTCCTTTTCATGGCGGCTGGCAAACTCGTTATACTCCTCCTGGTCGTGAAACAGGGCCATGCCGCTTTGATAATGGCGGCTGGAGCTGTAATGGCTGATTTTTTCCGTAATTTCCGCAAGGTTAAATTCCGCTGTCTGGGAGGACAGGGCCGCTCCTGCCGCCACATAGTACAGGGAGTTTTCCGGACACACGCCCTCCACCCCCAGGATGCTGTCGAAAGCCTGGCGCAAGCGGGAAAAAAAGGTCAGCGGCCCGCCCAGGTACACCACCCGGCCTTCAATCTCCCGGCCCTGGGCCAGGCCCGCAATGGTCTGGTTTACCACCGCGTTTAAAATGCTTTGGGCAATGTCATCCTTTTGCGCCCCTTGGTTTAACAGGGCCTGTATATCAGATTTTGCGAACACCCCGCAGCGGGAGGCAATGCTGTAGGTTCTGGCGCTTCTCTCCGCCGCTTCGTTTAACTCCCCGGGGGTCATGCTCAAAAGGGTTGCCATCTGGTCGATGAAAGCCCCGGTGCCTCCGGCGCAGGAGCCGTTCATGCGCACCTCCATGGAGCCGGAGAGGAACAGGATTTTCGCGTCCTCGCCTCCCAGCTCAATCACCACATCCGCCCCCGGCAGGTATTTCTTCACCGCCGTCCGGGTGGCATACACCTCCTGGACAAAGGGAATGCCTAAATCTTCTGAAAGCCCCATGCCCGCAGAGCCTGAAATGCACAGCTCTGCCCTTCTTGCCTGGGGAAAACGCTCCTGTATGCGCTGGAGCATTCCGGAAGCCTTTTCCGGAATTTGGGAAAAATGCCGTTCATATTCCTGAAAGGCCGGCATGCCGTCATCCCCGTATACCAGGCATTTCAGGGTGGTAGATCCTACGTCCAATCCGATTTTCATACATCTCGCCTCGCGATACGGGCGCGCCCGGTATCGGCCCTTTCCTTGTTGTATCCGGGGCCGCGCCCCTCTCTGAAATAAACCAATTTACCTCTAAGTATAGCATTTTCCAACGGGAAAATCAATATTCCGCGCCCAGACAATCCTTACCAAAAGATACTTTTCTCTTTGGAATTTTATGTGCCAAAAAAATTTCAGTGAGGCTGCGCCCTGATGCAATTATACACGTTATATACCTCGTGTGTCAAGGTATATAACAAAGCGAAGCATAGAGACAGAATGAAAAAAGCCACCTGCCGGAATATTCCGGCAAAGGGCTTTCTGGTGGCTGGACTCATTCTGCCGCCCGGGCTGTGGCCCGCTTTTTCACAAAGAGGAAGGCGGCAAACTGTATCAGGCCTGTTACAAGCCAGCTAATGGGATAGGACAGGAACAGCATTTGCCAGGTGGGGTTCAGGGGGAAGATGGTGTACACCCAAGCCACCCGCAGCACGCAGGTGCCAAACACTGTGATAAGCATGGGGGTGACAGAGGATCCAAGGCCCCGGAGCACACCTGTGAAAACCCCCATGGCCCCACAGATAAAGTGGGGCAGGGCCACCATAAACATGCGCTGGGTGCCGTATTCAACCACCTGGGGATCTGTGGAATAGATGCCCAGCAGGGGCTTTGAGAGCAGGTAGACCGTCCCGCCCAGCACAATGCCCACAGAGGACACCAGCAAAATGCAGTCCAAGAGCACCTTGTTAATGCGGGAAAACTTTTTGGCGCCATAGTTCTGCCCGGTAAAACTCAGGGCTGCCTGGGCAAAAGCGTCCTCGGCAGTGAACACAAAGCCTTCGATGTTCCCTGCCGCTGTGCCTCCAGCCATGGCAATGGATCCAAAGGAGTTTACAGTAGACTGGATAACCACATTGGACAAGGAGAACATGGCCCCCTGTATCCCGGCAGGCACCCCGATTTTCGTCATTTGCAGAAGCTTGCCCTTGTGGATGCGCAGGGCCTTGAGATCCAACTGGTAAGGCGCGTTGCTGCGGATGAGGCACAGGATTACCAGCACAGCGGAAATGCATTGGGACACCACTGTGGCTACGGCCACGCCTGCCACGCCCATGTGCAGGGCGATGACACAGAACAGATTAAGGATAACGTTTATCACGCCGGAAATCAGCAGGAAGTACAGGGGGCGCTGGGTGTCCCCCACAGCCCGGAGGATGGCGGCGCCGAAGTTATACAGCATCATGGCAGGCATACCCGCGAACACGATGCGCATGTACAGCACCGACTGGTCGATAACGTCTGCCGGGGTGCCCATAAGGGTGAGCAGGGGTCTGGAAAGCCCCGCCCCGACAAACACCAGCAACACGCCGCACACTAAGGCTGTAAGGATGGCGGTATGTACAGTCTCTTTCAAATCACGGAAGCTCTGCCCTCCGTAAAACCGGGCCACCAGCACATTCACCCCTACGGAAAGGCCCATAAAGAGGTTTACAATCAGCATGTTCAGCGCCCCGGTGGAGCCTACCGCCGCCAGGGCCTGGCTGCCTGCAAAGCGCCCCGCCACCACAATGTCGGCAGCATTGAACAGGAGCTGCAAAATCCCTGCCAGGGCCAGGGGGATGGCAAACCGGACGATTTTCCCAAGCAGAGGCCCGTTTGTCATGTCAATTTCATAGGAACCCCGCCTGCCTTTAAACGGAAGCTTCATAAACTCCATTCCCTCTTTCTTTTCAGTCATATAAAATTCATTATAGCAGAATCCCGGCCCAAGTACAAACCTTATTTTAAAAATTCACATTCCCAATGGCAGCAAAAAAGCAGGGGAAAGGCGAACCTTTCCCCTGCCCTGCGGCTTATTCTTCCAACCCCTCCAGCAGCTCCCACAGAAGCCCCTGGAAGTCTCCGGACACCCGGGCCGCAATCTCCTGCACTTCTTCATGGGACAGGGCTTTGCCCCCCAGGCCTGCTGCCAGGTTTGTCACGCAGCTAATGCCGCAGACCTCCAGGCCCATGTGCCGGGCCGCCATGGCCTCGCAGGCGGTGCTCATGCCCACAGCCCCGGCCCCCAGGGCCTTAAACATACGGATTTCCGCCGGGGTTTCATAGTTCGGCCCGGTACACTGGACGTAAACCCCTTCCTGCAAAGCAATCCCTTTCGCCTTTGCCGCCTTGCGGGCCAGCTCTTGCAGGCGCTTGGAATACACCTCCGTCATGTCCGGGAACCGGGGGCCCAGGGCATCTTCATTTGGCCCGATAAGGGGGGAGGGCACAAAGGTGGTGATATGATCCGTCAATAACATCAGGCTGCCGGAAGCCAGTTCCGGGCTGATGCCCCCGGCGGCGTTTGTCAGGAACAGCTCCTTAGCCCCCAGCCTGCCCAGCACCCGGATGGGCAGCACCACGTCCTCCATGGAATAGCCCTCATAGTAGTGTACCCGGCCCTGCATCACAGCCACCGGGGTTTTCCCTACATAGCCGAAAAGGAACCGGCCTGCGTGTCCCGGCACTGTGGACACCGGGAAGCCTGGAATGTTCCTGTAGCTTACCTGTGCCGAAACCTGTATCCTGTCTGCGAAGCCTCCCAGGCCGGAACCGAGCACCAGCGCGGCCTGGGGCACAAAATCTGTTTTCTCCCGGACAGCCTGCACGCATTGCTCTATCCTGTCCAATACCTTACCCATGGCGTATCCTCCTCTGCCAAATTCTACCACCATCATAAGGCATTTTAGGGGGATTGTCAACATTCTTCTATGCGCAGCAGGCGGTTATACTTTGCCACCCGCTCTGTGCGGCAGGGCGCCCCGGTTTTTATCTGCCCCGCGTTTACCGCCACCGCCAAGTCCGCGATAAAGGTGTCCTCCGTTTCCCCGGAGCGGTGGGAGATAATGGTCTTGTACCCGCTTCGCTTGGCAAGGTCGATGGCTTCCAGGGTTTCTGTCAGGGTGCCTATCTGGTTGGGTTTGATGAGGATGGCGTTTGCCGCCCCCTGATCGATTCCCTGCTGCAGGCGCTCCAGGTTGGTGACAAAGAGATCGTCCCCCACAAGCTGCACCCGGTTCCCCAGCCGGGCCGTCATCTCTGCCCAGCCGGAAAAGTCCTCCTCTCCCAGGGGATCCTCAATGGACACAATGGGATACTTATCTAAAAGCCCCTCCCAATAGCTGATTAAGTCCTCTGTCACATAGGTTTTGCCCCGCTTGGGCAGGCGGTACGCGCCCTCCTGCGCCCATTCGCTGCCTGCCGCGTCCAGGGCCAGGGTAACTTTCCCGCCATACCCCGCCTTCTCCACTGCAGCCAGGATTTCCTCAATGGCCTCTTCGTCGGAGCTTAAGTCCGGGGCAAAGCCGCCCTCGTCCCCCACCCCGGTGGACAGCCCTTTTTTCCGAAGCTGGGCGCCCAGGGTGTGGTATATCTCGGCACACCACCGCAGGCCCTCCCGGAAATTTTCCGCCTGGGCGGGGATGATCATAAACTCCTGGATGTCGATATTGTTGGCGGCATGGGCTCCACCGTTTAAAATATTCATCATGGGCACTGGCAGGCGGGAAGCTGCCGCTCCTCCTAAAAACCTGTACAGGGGCATCCGGTAGTGGGCCGCCATGGCCCGGGCGCAGGCCAGAGACACCGCCAGGGTGGCGTTTGCCCCCAGATGGGCCTTGTTAGGGGTTCCGTCCAGTTTTTTCAGGATATCGTCCACCTGGCGGACGGTAAGGCTGTGGGCCTTTTCCAGGGCCGGGGAGATGATTTCGTTGATATTGCGCACAGCCTTTAAAACACCCTTGCCCCCATAGCGGCGCTGATCCCCATCCCGCAGCTCCACTGCCTCAAACTTGCCTGTGGAAGCCCCGGAGGGGGCTGCCGCCGTGCCCACAGTGCCGTCTGTAAGCTGCACTGTGGCGCTGACTGTGGGGTTCCCCCGGGAATCTAAAATCTCGCTGCCCATAACCTTCTGAATCCGTACCATAGCTTTTCCGCCTTTCCAAAAATACTTTTTCCATGTCTAGTATTAGGAATTGCAGGCCGTTTTAATCTGTGCTATACTAAATTTAAAAGAAGTTTCCTATCGGAAGGAGGCGCGCCATGCCCACACAAGTGGTGCCCCTGCCTGCAAGCGGGGGCCATGCCTACCTGCTGCGGGGAGAGGGCGGCAGCGTTTTGGTGGACACCGGGACCCAGAAGCTTGCCGAGCACACCCTGGCTGCCTGCCATCACATGGGCCTAAAGCTGATTCTGCTGACCCATGGCCATTTCGACCATTGCCAGAATGCTGCCTATTTCGCAAAAGAGCTGCACTGCCCTGTTGCCATCAGCCCCCTGGACGCGCCCCTGCTGAAAGGGGAGAAGCGCACAGTGTCGGGGGAGGGCCTGTGGGGAAAGGCTTTTGCCTGGGCCTCTAACCGGAATATCCAAAAGCAGCCCCTCCCAGAAGCGGTTCCCACGGTGTTTTTAGAGGACGGCATGTCCCTTGCGCCTTACGGTATTGACGGGAAGGTGGTGGCCCTGCCGGGGCATACCGCCGGCTCTATGGGCGTGTTTTTGGATAACCGGGAACTGCTGGCAGGAGACGCTATGTCCGGCCTTTGGGGGCCTGGCCCGGCCTGGTGCTGGGAGGACAAGGCCCTGATGGAAGCGAGCCTGGAAAAAATCCGGGGCCTGCGGGCAAAACGCATTTATACCGGGCACAGCCTGCGGGTGTGAGGCAGCCTCCCGCCCGCAAACCAGCGGTTTCTGGGAAACCGCTGCGGCGGGTTCCGCCGGAGGGGCCTGGAAGGCCCCCGTTTGCGGGCGGGGGAAGATGCTGCCTTCCGGCTTGCTTGTCGTTTTATTAGGGGAATAGATTTTATTATTTTTCAGAAAGGTTGTGTTTGTATGAGTTTGCAGCACGTCACACCCGAAAGCGTGGGTATCCCCTCCGGAGCCGTCACCGCCATGCTGGAGGAGCTTTATGCCCAGGGCATTGAAATGCACAGCTTTATGCTGCTGCGCCACGGGAAGGTCTGCGCAGAGGGCGCCTGGAAGCCCTATGCTATGGATGAGCCTCACATCATGTTCTCCTTCAGCAAAAGCCTGACCTCCACTGCCATCGGCTTTGCCGTCCAGGAGGGCATCCTCTCCCTGGATGACAGGCTGGTGGAGCTGTTCCCAGACAAAATTCCGGAAAACCCCAGCGAAAACCTGCAAAAATGCTGTGTGAAGCATCTTTTGATGATGGGCTGCGGCCATGAGACAGAGATAGCCTGGGGGCCGAATCAGGAAAATGACTGGATAGCGGATTTCCTCTCCCACCCCTTTGTGTACGAGCCAGGCACCCATTTCCTCTATAATACAGCAGGCACCAACATGCTCTGTGCCATCCTGCAGAAAAAAACGGGCCTGTCTCTGACAGAGTTCTTAAAGCCCCGGCTGTTTGGGCC
The DNA here is from genome assembly GCF_009917365.1 of Neglectibacter sp. X4. Classification (NCBI taxonomy): domain Bacteria; kingdom Bacillati; phylum Bacillota; class Clostridia; order Eubacteriales; family Oscillospiraceae; genus Neglectibacter; species Neglectibacter sp. X4. The sequence continues at coordinate 11,940 of NZ_QWLE01000056.1, forward strand.
TTTGGGCATGACAGATATCCAGTGCCACACCCTCCCCAATGGCGTTTCCATGGGCGGGGCTGGGTGTTACCTCACCATAGAGGACATGGCCCGGTTCGTGCAGTTTGTGGCGAACAGGGGCCAGTGGGACGGAAAACAGCTTTTAAATGAGGGCTGGTTTGGCCTGGCCACAACAAAGCAGATTGACAATGCCGGGGCCGGCTGGGGCGGCGACCCGGACTGGCAGGCGGGCTACTGCTTCCAGTTCTGGCGGTGCGCGCCGGAGGGCGTGTTCCGGGGCGACGGGGCTTTTGGGCAGTATGGCGTGGTGATGACAAAGCAGGATGCAGTGCTGGTTATCCAGTCTGCTTCCATGAAGCTGCAGGCGGTGCTCACTGCTGTGTGGGAGAAACTTCTTCCCCAGATGGCAGAAGGCGTGCTGCCTGAGGATCCCAAGAGCCTGCATGTTTTGCAGAACCGTCTGAAAAACATGGAGCTGAACCCCATGCTGGGTATGCGCAGCCCTGGGGCAGAGGAGTCCCTCAGTGGCGCGGTGTACGTCCCTGACAAGCCTGTACCCGGCTTTGCGGACATCCTGGGCGGGGTGGGCCGTTTTGTGCCGGAAGGGAGCGCTTTGCAGACCCTTTCCTTCCACTTTGGCCCTGCGGGCCTGCGTCTTATAGCCCAGCAGGACAACGGTGAGTTCGCCTTAGACGTGGGGATGCAGGGGCATTTTGCCCAGAACCGGGTAAACGGCGTGCTCTATGGCGGAAACGGCCGCTGGCGTGCCAAAGACAAGCTGGAAATGGAGCTGCGCAACACCCGGACTGTGGCTGGCAAGCGGTTTGTGCTCCAGTTTGCCGGAGACAAGCTGTATATTACGGCAGACTCCACTATCCCCGAAATCGGCGGCCTGGGCGAGCCTTTGATGGAAACTATTTCCTTCACCCTGCAGGAGGGCGAGGTGAGCACCAAGACAAAAATGTACTGGGAGGTAAACGGGTAATCTCTTGTTGAAAAGGAAAAGAGAGGGCTGTGATGCCCTCTCTTTTTTTCTATCCCCCCGCCGGCCGCACAGGCACGCCCCGGCCTGCCAGATACCGCTTTACCTCCGGTATGGTCATTTCCTTGTAGTGGAACAGGGAGGCCGCCAGCACCGCGTCTGCCTGGGCCGCTACAAAGGCATCGTAAAAGTGCTCCATGGCCCCCGCGCCGCCGGAGGCTATCACCGGGATAGAAACCGCCTGGGATACAGCCCGGGTCAGTTCTAAGTCATATCCGGTTTTCACCCCGTCCTGATCCATACTGGTCAGCAGGATTTCCCCGGCCCCCAGGGCCTGTATCTTTGCGGCCCACTCCACAGCGTCCACGCCTGTGTCCACCCGGCCCCCGTTTAAATACAGCGTCCAGCCGCCATGGGGCCTGCGCTTGGCATCCATAGCCACTACCACGCACTGGCTGCCGAATTTCTTTGCTGCCTGGGTGATAAGCCCCGGGTTCTTCAGCGCCGCTGAATTCACCGCTACCTTATCGGCTCCGGCCCGCAAAATGGCAGTAAAATCCTCCACTGTGCGGATGCCGCCCCCCACAGTAAAGGGAATAAACACGCTGTCCGCTACCTTTGACACCACGTCCGCCATAATGTTCCGGGCATCGGAGGAGGCCGTGATGTCTAAAAGCACCAGTTCGTCCGCACCCTGCCTGTCATAGGCGATGGCACATTCCACCGGATCTCCCGCGTCCCGGATATTCACAAAGCCAGTGCCTTTTACCACCCGCCCATCTTTTACGTCCAGGCAGGGTATAATCCGCTTGGCATACATATAGCCTTACCCCCTTTGATTTTTAACCTCCTGCTCCGCCCTGCCGCAAAAGCTGCGCAGCATTTGCAGCCCAGCCTCGCCGCTCTTTTCCGGGTGAAACTGGCAGGCCCATAGATTCCCCTTCTCCACAGCGGCGTGGATGGACACGCCGTATCCCGCTGTGGCGGTAACCACATCCTCCTCTGCCTGTAAGTAGTAGGAATGGACGAAATACACAAAAGGCTCCGCCCTCTGGCCTGCAAACAGCCCACCGGGCCTTCGGATATCCAGGCTGTTCCAGCCAATGTGGGGGATTTTTAAGCCCGGTCCCTCCGGCAGGCGCACAATCTTCCCCTTAAGAACCCCCAGCCCCGGCACCCCGGGGGATTCCTCGCTGCTTTCAAAGAGAACCTGCAGGCCCAGACAGATGCCCAAAAAGGGCCTGCCGCTCTGAATGTATGCTTTAATAGGCTCCTCCAGTCCCTGGGCGCGAAGATTTTCCATGGTGTCTCCAAAAGCCCCCACGCCGGGGAGGATGGCGGCTTTGGCAGCTAGAAGCACAGCGGGGTCAGATGTAGTCTGGCAGTCACAGCCGATATACCGCAGGGCCTTTTCCACGCTTTGCAGGTTCCCCGCGCCGTAGTCGATGATGGCGATCATAAACTTCACCTCTCTGCTTTGGTAAAGGGATTATACCATTTTTCCTGGCGTTTGGCAAGCGGGCTTTACTTCGGGACAGGGGTGTGGTAAAATTTTCTACAAAGGAGGTGCTTCCATGAAAAATACTGTGAAAGAAGACTGGAAACGGCGGATTTACGTAGCTTTTACTCTTCTCCTTGCTATGCTGGTAATCATGGCCCTGTGGCGTTATGGACGCTCTTTTGCCAAGGTTTTGCAGATTGGCAGTGAAGATGTGGGTCGTATCGTAGTAGTCCGCAGGGGCACTTCGGATTTGGAAATCACTGACCGGGAAACGATCGACACGCTCATGTCCATCATCAACCATTTCCGCTATCAGGCATATTATGACCGCAGCAACATATCCGGATGCCTTAGCGAACGCTACATGACGCTATACAGCCAGGAAGGCCAGGAACTTTCCCGCCTAACCTTTTCTGACGAGAGTGTTATGATCTATTCAAATGATATTTATTTGAGCAGCACTCCCTATTTTGAACCCCTTTGCCGGGAACTTCACTTAAAAACAGTCTAAAACAAAAAAGCGCGGCCTCCAAGGGACACTTCACATAAGGAAGTGTCCCTTGCTGCGTTTATAAGTATTTGCAATGACGGTTGGATATGATGAATTTGTAGGAAAACAAATATATTAGTGGAGGACAACTACAACGAAATCATTGTTCGAACAATTCGACGGTACATACCATAATGAAATTGATTATTTAATTCCAAATCTTACACTTCCTAGATAGTGTCTACACGAATTAAGTACGGATAGCAGCCCAAATAGCGATACAACGGACGTGTACCGCGGCGATAAA
>NZ_QWLE01000004.1:0-96741 GCF_009917365.1 Neglectibacter sp. X4
CACTAAGGCCCTATACCTCCCAGACCCGACACACTGCTGAAGGAGAGCCACTAAAGCCCTATACCTCCCAGACCCGGTACACTGCCGAAGGGGAACCGCTGAGGCCCTATACCTCCCAAACCCGGTACACTGCTGAGGAAGAGCCGCTAAGGCCCTATACCTCTCAAACCCGGTACACTGCTGAGGAAGAGCCGCTAAGGCCCTATACCTCCCAAACCCGGTACACTGCTGAGGAAGAGCCGCTAAGGCCCTATACCTCTCAAACCCGGTACACTGCCGGGGAGGAGACGTTAAGGCCCTATGCACCCCAGGCACAGCAGCCAGCCGATCCGCCGGCTCCAGATGAGCGCCCCCGCGCCAGGCGGAAAAAGATGGACAAGCGGGATTTGCTGGAAAAACGCCTTTCACTGGTGGTATTGTTTATACTCACCTTTTCTTTCGGGCTTACCACCCTTCTGATGGTGATACTGCCCCGGTCTACCGTATCGAAAATTGAGAAACGGGAGCTGGCAGTATTGCCCCAGTTTTCCCTGGAAAGCTATTTCTCTGGGGAGTTTACTGCCGGGGTGGCAAACTTTTATGACGATACGGTGCCCATGCGGGACAGCCTGAAAAACCTGGGGAACAATTTCAAGGCAGTCTTTGGCCTGCCCAAGTCAGAGGATTCTGTGGAATTTGTAGGCACAGTAAACAAAGTGGGCCAGAAGAAAGAACCGTCCCAGCCAGACGCACCCTCCGCGCCCATCTCCTCCCAGCAGGAAAGCAGCGCTTCCTCCGTCTCACAGGCAGAGCCGGACGTGCAGCAGACCCAGGCCCTGGCAAAAGCCCTGGCCGGGGCGGCAGGCCGGCGCATGGACGGGGTGGAACCCAGCGTCAATAAGTTTACCGAGCAGGAAGCCGAAGGGAACATGACGGAAAACGGCCTGATTGTCATCAAGCAGGACGGGCACTTCCGGGGCCTGGAGCTTTTCGGCGGCGGCAGCGGGGACAATTATGCCCAAAGCCTGAACAGCCTGTATGACCAGGTAGGGGATCGCGTGTCCATCTGGTCTATGCCCGCGCCTTTGGCCTGCGAATTTTACCTGCCCAGCAACTTCCAGGAGTATTCCACCAGCCAGTCGGACTGCTTTGACAAGGTACACAGCAAGCTGAACAAAGGCATCCACGCCATTAACATCTGCCCGGTGCTTTCTAAGCATGTGGACGAGCCGATTTACTGCCGCACCGACCACCACTGGCAGCCCCTGGGCGCTTATTACGCGGCAAAAACCTTTGCGGAAGCAGCAGACGTGCCTTTCCCTGACATCAACACCTATACCCCCGGCAAAATGGAAGGCTTTGTAGGCTCCATGTATGCCTACACAGGCTCTTCCGACCTGCTGAATGATCCGGAGGATTTTGTCTACTACACCCCCGGCGCAGAATACACTTCCGCCTATTACGACACCAGCTATGAGTTCCAGTGGGATGACGACAATCTCTTTGCCGAAGGCGCAAGCGGCTCCGACGCCTACAGCTACTACCTGGGAGGCGACAACTATATTGTCAAGACCGATACCCAGGTGGAAAACGGGCGCAGGCTCCTGATTGTGAAGGACAGCTACGGCAACGCTACAGTGCCTTTCTTCACCGGCTCTTTTGAGCAGATTTATGTGGTGGATATGCGCTACCTGCAGCGGAACCTGATAAGCTTTATCAATGACATGGAGATTACCGACGTGCTCTTTACCATGTCCGCCTATTCCCTGGTGGGCAGCCAGGCAGACAACCTGGAAAACCTTCTCACCCAAAACGCCGGGGAAACCATTGTGGACAAGCAGCCCTGAGGCTTGCGCAAAGGCCGGGCATCCTATATAATATGACCATGAGAAACCGGGGGCCTTCTGCCGGAAACCGGGAGCAGGCCCTCAGAAAGGGGCAGACAATATGCAGGAGCTTATTTATCCCTTTGATCCGGGGGTTATTATCCGCAAACGCAAGGCGCTGAAACGGGCGCTGGAAGCCCAGGAGGGGCCAAGGCTCCGAAAAAAGATTGCGGTGCTGGGCGGATCTACCACCAGCGACCTGGTGAAAACCCTGGAGCTTTTCCTGCTGGACGCGGGCATAGAGCCTGTGTTTTATGAGTCGGAGTATGCCCAATATTTCCAGGACGCCATGTTTCCCCCAGAATCCCTTGCCAGCTTTCAGCCGGACATCATCTGGATTCACACCACCGGGCGCAATATTGAAAACTGGCCCACAGTGCGGGATTCTGACCAGCAAGTGGAGGAGAAACTCGCGGCGGAGCTGGGGCGGTTCCAGGCCATGTGGGAGAGCTTGGAAAAGCGGTTTCGCTGCCCCATTATCCAGAACAACTTTGAAAAGCCCTTTTTCCGGCTTTTAGGCAACCGGGACGCCTGGGACATCCATGGGCGCACCCATTTCACCGCCCGGCTTAACGGGGCCTTTGCCCAGTATGCCGCAGAGCACCAGGGCTTCTTTCTCAACGACACAGATTACCTTGCCGCCGACTTCGGCCTGCGGCGCTGGGCGGATCCAGCCTGCTGGAACATGTATAAATACGCCATGTGCTTTGAGGCCATCCCGGCCTTTACTTTCAGCGTGGCGAATATCATCAAATCCCTGTTCGGCAAAAACAAGAAGGTGCTGGCCCTGGATCTGGACAACACCCTCTGGGGCGGCGTCGTAGGGGATGACGGGGTGGAAGGCATTGAAATCGGCCAGGAAACCGGCGTGGCGCAGTCTTATTATGAGTTCCAAAGCTATGTAAAGCAGCTAAAGGACTTAGGCATTCTGCTGACCGTATGCTCGAAAAACGAGGAAGAAAATGCCCTGGCCGGCCTGAGCCACCCGGAAGGCGCCCTGCGCCCGGAGGATTTCACCCTCATAAAAGCAAACTGGGAGAATAAGGACAGGAATATCCGGGAAACTGCCGCCGCTTTGGATCTGCTGCCAGAATCTATCGTGTTTGCCGACGACAACCCTGCGGAGCGGGAAATCGTGCAGGCCCAAGTACCGGGCGTCCTTGTCCCGGAACTGGAGGGCGTGGAAAATTACATTGCCGCCATCGACCGGAGCGGGTGCTTTGAAACCACCACCTTCAGCCAGGACGATTTGAAGCGGGGCGAGATGTATAAGGCAAACGCCTTGCGGGCTGCCCAGCAGGCCTCCTTCGGGGATTACGGGGAATATCTCAGAAGCCTTCAGATGCACGCTGTGATAGACGATTTCCTGCCTGTATACCTCACGCGCATCACCCAGCTTACCAACAAAAGCAATCAGTTTAACCTGACCACCAGGCGCTTTACGACGGAAGAGATGGAGACTGTGTATAACAGCCCGGATTACATCCGCCTGTACGGGAAGCTTGTGGACAAGTTCGGGGACAACGGGGTGGTGTCAGTGGTAATCGGCAGGAAAAACGGGGAGGCTTTGGACATTGAGCTGTGGCTAATGAGCTGCCGGGTGCTCAAGCGGGACATGGAACTTGCCATGCTGGACAAGCTTGCAGAGCGCTGCCGGGAGCAGGGCCTGAAAACCCTTCGCGGGTTTTATTACCCCACCCCGAAAAACGGCATGGTAAAAGGCCTTTATGAAAGCTTTGGCTTTCATAAAACAGCCGAGGAGCCTGACGGCAGCACTGTGTGGGAGCTGGAAACAGGCAGCTACGCGCCGAAATGCAAGGTCATTGCAGTCACAGGGAACCCTGTGGAATAACATAGAAAAACAGAGAAAGGACGGCACAGAATATGGACGGCAGAGAAATTTTTGCAAGGCTTAACAAGGTGTTTCAGGAGGTGTTCGACGACCCCTCCATCCGCCTGACCCCCCAGACCACCGCGGACGATATTGAGGACTGGGACAGCCTGGAGCACATCACCCTGATTTCCGCTGTGGAGCGGGAATTCCGCATGAAATTTAAAATGAAGGAGATTTCCTCCATGAAGAACGTGGGGGAAATGGCAGGCATCATCCAGGAGCGGGCGCGGTAATTAAGAATGCATAGAAAAGCCGGTACAGGTTTTCCCGTACCGGCTTTTCATTTTTCCATATGAAAGGCGCTACTGCCTGTACATCTTGGCAAGGCCGCCCTCGCTTGTCTCTCTGTATTTGCTGAACAGATCCCGCCCTGTTTCATACATGGTTTTCACCACCACGTCAAAGGAGATTTTCCGGGTGTAGGTGAGGAAGTTTGCAAGGCTCAGGGCATTGATGGCCCGCATGGCGGCAACGGCGTTGCGCTCAATGCAGGGAATCTGCACCAGACCCCCGATGGGATCGCAGGTGAGGCCCAGGTGGTGCTCCATGGCCACCTCGGCGGCATATTCAATCTGATCCAAATCCATGTGGTACAGCTCTGCCAGCCCTGCCGCCGCCATGGAGCAGGCACTGCCGATTTCCGCCTGGCAGCCGCATTCCGCCCCGCTGATGGAGGCGTTTGTCTTTATCACGTTGCCGATAACCCCGGCAGCAGCAAGGCCCTTTAAAACATCCCGGTCGGAAAATCCCATCTGCTCCTGCTTATAGAGCAGCACAGCAGGCAGCACGCCGCAGGCCCCGCAGGTGGGGGCTGTGACAATGGTGCCGCCCCCGGCGTTTTCCTCGCTGACAGCAAAGGCATAAGCGCAAACCTTCCGGTTTTCCCGAGTTTCCTTGCTTTCGTCCATGTGGCGCTGGCGGTTGAGGTACATGGCCTTGCGACGCACCCCCAAGCCGCCTTTTAACTCCCCGTCCTTGCGGATGCCCCGGTATACGGCCTCTTTCATCACCTCCCACACTTCCGAGAGATAATCCCAGATTTCCGGCCCTTCGCATTCCTCTGCATACTGCCATAGAAACATATCCCTTTCCCGGCAGTAGTCCTTAATCCCGGCAAAGCTTCCGAGGGGGTACACATGGGGCGGATCGGCAGCGGGCTGGCCCTCTATGGTAATTTTCCCCCCGCCCACACTGTACACCCGCCAGCGGCCCAGGGTCTTCCCGCCTTCCAGGGCTTCCAGATCCATGGTGTTGGGGTGGGGCAGTTCCTCCGTCTCCATGTCAAAAATAATTTCCGCAGGCAGGGGGGCTAAAGCCTCTGCCACAGCCATGTCGGTAAGGTGCCCTTTACCTGTTTTGGCAAGGGAACCGTAAAGGGTCACCCGGAAGCTGTCTGCTTCTGGATGTGCCTCCTTAAAGCGCTGGGCCGCAAAGCTTGGCCCCATGGTGTGGGAGCTGGAAGGCCCCCGGCCTATCCTGTATAATTCGCGTAAAGATTCCATACTTTTCACCTTTTTTAAGAACTTGGGGCTTGTCTCGCCTGCCAGCTCGGTCGGTTCGCATGCTTGCAAACGCTCGCGCAAAGCGCGAACGTATGGCCGCAGGCAGACGCTCACCCCCAAGCCTCCGCAAATCCTTTTGAAAAGGATTTGATTCTAAAACTATCTCGGGAGCACCCCGGGCACGCGATGGCCTGCGTAAGCCGTGAAAATTCTTTTCACGGCGGCCCCCTTCCACCCGCGTTGCCCGCGTCCCGGATCCAACGTCACGTTGGCTAGTTCTTTAGGCTCTGCAGGGGAGCGGGGATTCTGCCGCCCCGGCTGATGAATTCCAGAGGGGAGGCTGTGTTTACATCCATAATCGGCCCCATGCCCAAAAGCCCGCCGAAGTCCAGCTCCTCTCCGGCCTGCTTTCCCACAGCGGGGATTACCCGCACAGCAGTGGTTTTGGAATTGACCATGCCGATAGCCGCTTCGTCTGCAATAATGCCGGAGATGATTTCCGGAGAGGTGTCTCCGGGAATGCAGATCATGTCAAGGCCTACGGAGCACACCGCCGTCATGGCCTCCAGCTTCGTGAGGGTCAGGCAGCCGCTGCGGGCAGCCTCTATCATGCCCGCGTCCTCTGTCACCGGGATAAAGGCCCCGGAAAGCCCGCCCACGCTGGAAGAAGCCATCACGCCGCCCTTTTTCACCGCGTCGTTTAAAAGGGCCAGGGCCGCTGTGGTGCCATGGGCGCCGCATTGGGAAAGCCCCATTGCCTCCAGAATATAGGCCACGCTGTCGCCAATAGCCGGAGTGGGGGCCAAAGACAAGTCTACAATGCCAAAGGGCACGCACAGCCGCCGGGAGGCCTCCTGGGCTACAAGCTGTCCCATGCGGGTAATTTTAAAGGCTGTGCGTTTAATCAGCTCGGCAATTTCCGTCAGGCTCTTTCCGTCCCCTTCCTTCTTAATGGCAGCCCGCACCACCCCTGGCCCGGAAACCCCCACGTTTATCACGCAGTCCGGCTCTCCGGGGCCATGGAAAGCTCCCGCCATAAAGGGATTGTCCTCCGGCGCGTTGCAAAACACCACCAGCTTAGCCGCGCCAATGCACTCCCGGTCAGCGGTACGCTCTGCCGTCTCTTTCACCACCCGGCCCATCTTTTTCACCGCGTCCATGTTAATGCCCGCCTTGGTGGTGCCTACGTTTACAGAAGAGCACACCAGCTCTGTTTCGGACAAAGCCTCGGGGATGCTCTCAATGAGGGCATAATCCCCAGGCCCAAAGCCCTTGTGTACCAGGGCCGAATATCCCCCAATAAAGTTTACCCCCACGCTGCGTGCGGCGCTGTCCAGAGCCTTGGCAAAGCGCACCGGGGACATGGCCGGGCAGGCCCCCGCCACCATGGCAATGGGGGTGACGGAAATCCGCTTGTTGATAATGGGGATGCCGTACTGGCGGCTGATGTCCTCCCCGGTCTGCACCAGCCTTTCGGCATAGCGGCAAATTTTATCATAGATGGCCTGTGCCGCTTTCTCCCCGTCCGGATGGATGCAGTCTAAAAGGGAAATGCCCATGGTGATAGTGCGCACGTCCAAGTCCTCGTTGTCTATCATGTTGATGGTTTCTAAAATTTCCTTCGTGTTCAAAAAAATCCCCCTCACGCGGCTGCAGGCATTAGGTCTTGTTTGAAAAATCGCAACACCGTCTTTTTATCCCAAACGGGCGTTTCCTGTGTTGGAAATCCTCGACAGGCGACAGCCTGTCTTGCGGGTTCCGCCTTGAAACCGCCTCGTTTTGTCTTAAAAATCCGGCACTTTCTCTATTTTCAAACAAGCCCTAAATCCTGTGCATAGAATTAAAGATGTCCTCGTGCATAATGTGTATCTTCAAATCCATTTTGGCTCCCAGATCGTCGAAAATATCTGCCAGCTCCGCCACGCCTGCCGCAGCCCCTGTGATGTCCACCAGCATGACCATCACGAATAGATCCTGTAAAATAGACTGGGTAACCTCCAGCACATTCATGCCCTTTTCCGCGCACAGGGCCGTAACCTTTGCCAGGATTCCCACCATGTCCTTGCCGATAACGGTGATAACCGCCTTTTCCATTTTTTCCATATCGCGCATCCTTCCTTCAGTGTATTCGGCATTTAGATGCCCAAGGCCCGCAGGTTTTTCAGGCTCTGCTTCAAACAGTCAAAGGGGCTTCCCTCGCAGATATCCTGCTCCACCAGCAGGTGCTCTGTGCCGCCCTGTGCCTGTAAAACCTCCAGAATTTTCTGCCAGGGAAGGTTTCCCTCCCCCACCGGGGCCATCACAGGCTCCATGCCCCGCACAGCCATGTCCTTCAGGTGTACGCAGGGAATGCGCCCTTTCAGGGCCTTCAGCCAATCGCACACATCCCCGCCGCCCATCTGCACCCAGTAGGTGTCCAGGGTAATGCCCATCTCCTCTGGGGCAAAGCTTTCCAGCAGGGTTTCCAGCACCAGCCTGCCGCCAAACTTCTGGAACTCCAGGTTGTGGTTGTGGTACATTAAAAGCATCCCGGCCGCCGCAATCTTTTTGGCAGGTTCCTTATAGTCCTCCGCAAAGCGCCAAAGCCACTCCGGGTGCCTGTACTTCTCCGGCATCATGCCAATGCCGATATACTTACAGCCCATCACCTCGTGCTCTTTTATCACAGTCTCTGTGTCGCGGAGGATGCGGCCCGGGTCTGTGTGGGTGAGGACAATCTGCAGGCTGTGCTTGTCGCAGAGTTCCCGCACTGTCTGGGCGGGAATCGGCCCGATAGCGGAGATCTGAACGGTTTCATAGCCCATTTCAGCCACTTTTCCCAGGGAATAATCCAAATCCTCCGGGGTCTGGGTATATGTGCGTAATGTAAAAAGCTGTGCGCCGATTGTCATGAAAATGCCTCCTTTGGCTTTTGGCGTCTCTGCGGCTAGTATACCATAAGCGCGAAACGCGTTGGTATTGTGTCCATCGCCTGACTGACTGAAGGAAAGGCTAAGGCGGGACACATTTAAATCAAGTATAATAACCGCTTTGCGGCTAGTATACCATAAGCGCGAAGCGCGTTGGTATTGTGTCCATCGCCTGCCTGACTGAAGGAAAGGCTAAGGCGGGACACATTTAAATCAAGTATAATAACCGCTTTGCGGTTATTATACCATGGCAGAAGCGGGCAGTCAAACAGAATAAAAGCGGCGGTTGCCTTGCTTCCCGGTTTGCGGTATAATGGGCATAAAACCTGAAAACCATGGGAGGTCTGAATTTATGCGGCGTGTTTTTATAATCGTTCTGGATTCCCTGGGCGTGGGCGCCATGGCGGACGCCCCTGCCTATGGCGACGCGGGAGCCAACACTTTAGGGCATATCAGCGAAAAGGCAGGGCCTCTGCATATCCCCCATCTGCTGGAACTGGGCATGGGAGAAATCTGCCCGCTGCCAGGCACCCCTGTCCCGGAAAAATTTTCCGGGAAGGTTCTGCGCATGAACGAGCTGAGCGCCGGGAAGGACACCATGACAGGCCACTGGGAAATGATGGGCCTGCGCACCACCGCCCCCTTCCGCACCTTTACGGAAACGGGCTTCCCGGAAGAACTGCTGAAAGAGCTTTCCCGGCGCACCGGCCGGGGGATCATCGGCAACAAGGCGGCAAGCGGCACCGCCATTTTAGACGAGCTGGCCCCCCGGCAGTTGGAGACAGGAGAACTGATTGTCTACACCTCGGCAGACTCTGTGCTGCAAATCTGCGGCAGCGAGGAAACTATGGGCCTTGCGGAACTGTACCGCTGCTGCGAAATTGCCCGGGCGCTCACCTTGGAGGAGCCTTGGAAGGTGGGACGGGTAATTGCCCGCCCCTATGTGGGCAAGGCCCCGGGGCAGTTTAAGCGCACAGCCAACCGCCACGACTATGCTGTGCCCCCCTTTGGCCCCACTGCCCTGGATGCCTTAATGGAAGCTGGCCTGGAGGTTATCAGTGTGGGGAAAATCAGCGATATTTTTGCAGGCCATGGCATCACCAAGTCACATCATTCCGAAAGCAGCGTCCATGGCATGGAGCAGGCCATTACAATCGCCCAGGAGGATTTCCATGGCCTTTGCTTTGTGAACCTGGTAGACTTTGACGCTCTCTGGGGCCACCGCCGCAATCCCGATGGCTACGCCCGGGAGCTGGAGCGCTTTGACGAAAAGCTGGGAAAACTGCTGCCCCTGCTGGGCAGGGAGGACAGGCTTTTCATCACCGCAGACCATGGGAACGATCCCACCCACACAGGCACCGACCATACCCGGGAGCAGGTGCCCCTGCTGTGCTGGTCGCCGGGAATAGGGCCTGCCCGCCTGGAAGACAGGGATACCTTTGCCGACCTGGGCGCTACCGTCTGCGGGCTTTTCGGTGTTTCCCTGCCCGCGGGCTGTGTGGGAAATCCCGTCAAAGAAATGCTGGCATAGTAAATGCTCTGCCCTCTGCTTTCTGTCCCTTTTGAACCCCGTTAATGGAACAAAAAAATCCCCCCGCTTTGGGGCAACTCCCGTAAGGAAGTTGCCCCAATAGCGGGGTTGTAAAAGACAAGTTATCCATTTGGACGGCGTAGCTTCGGCTACGCTGTCTTTTTATGCTGGCCTGCAAGATGCTCCTGGAACAGTTTCTCCATTTCCTCCGGGGACGGGGCACACCACAGGCCAATGGTGTTGTAATGAACGTCCACCCGCTGATGGCGCTTGCCGTCTACCTTGTCGGGCTTGGACACTACGATTTTCTCGATGAACTCGTGGACGATTTCAGGCGTCAACTCCGTCAGCCGGGTCACCTGTCTGGCCCGCTCAATAAAACGCTGTAAATCAGCGGCCTTGTCCGTGGTGGCGTCCAGGCTGGCTTACAGGGAAAGAATTTGATTTGCTGCTCTTTCTTGCTTCCAACAAAGGGCGGGTATTTACCAAAAAGCAAATTTATTCACAGGTATGGGAGGAAGAATATGCTTTTGACGATAGTAATATTATGTCTTTTATCAGCAAATTAAGGAAAAAGATTGAGCCAGACCCCGACCACCCTTTTTACATTTTAACTGTCAGGGGTGTCGGCTATCGTTTTAATAAGGAGGCTTAACATGGACATAAATTTTTATCTTTTCATAGTGTTAGCTCTCATGCTGCTTATCATTGTGTACCTCGTTTCTGCCTTGCGGCGCGTGCGAACACAGCTTGCGCTGATAAAAGACGCCTTAGAGGACATAAAGGGCGGAAATTTGAACAGACGTATTTTAGCAGATGAAAACGATATGACAAAAAAAATTTGCTATGGTATTAACGAAATAGCCGTAAACAGCCAGACACAGCTTATACGTCAAAGGCAATCTGAACAGGCATATAAACGGCTGATGACAAGCCTTTCACATGATGTAAAAACTCCGCTTGCTTCCCTTGTGGGTTATTTGGAAGCGGTTGAAAACAAAATAGTCCCTGGGGAGGAAAAAGACGAATATATCCATGTCGCACATGAAAAAGCGCAATATATGAAATCCTTTGTGGAAAATCTGTTTGAGTGGGTAAAACTGGATTCCGGGGAGCAGATTTTTCATTTTGAAAAAATAGATTTGAATGAACTATCCCGCAACATTATAGCGGACTGGGTTCTTGTCTTAGAAAACAATCATTTTGAATATGAATTTATCATACCCGAAACAGAGTATTTTATCCGTATAGACGTAAACGCATATACCCGCGTCCTTAATAACCTTTTGCAAAATATTATTATTCACAGTGAGGGCGACAAAATGGAATTGCACATTTACGAGGATATTCAACAAGATAAAATTATAATCTGGGATAATGGAAAGGGGATAACTTCCGACAATCTCCCACATATCTTTGAAAGAATGTACCAGTGCGACCAGTCGCGGTCTGCGAAAGGAAACGGATTAGGTCTGGCGATTACAAAGGAACTTATCAGCGTTCACAAAGGAACCATCACCGCCGAAAGCAATTCCGGCAATGGAACTAAATTTACCATATTACTTCCGAAAGCCCTGTAAAAAATGCGGGGCTTTTTTATAAAACATGAAAAAAGCAAGGTATCGGCAAGGTTATGGCAAGGTTACAGATTTATAATAGGGAGTACAAAAGGAGGAAACATCTATGAATGATTTCGTAATTGAAACAAAGCAGCTAACAAAAATCTATGGAGAACAAACGGCTGTTAGCAAAGTTAATCTCCATGTAAAAAAAGGACGGATTTATGGTCTGTTAGGGCGTAACGGCGCAGGAAAGACAACGATTATGAAGATGGTTTTAGGACTGACTTCCATTACATCAGGAGAAGTGCAGCTGTTTGGAAAAAATATCAGAGGACAGGAAAAACGGATATACCCTCGTATTGGCGCAATCATCGAAACGCCTGGGTTTTATCCGAATCTGACTGGAACAGAAAATTTGGAGATTTTTGCAAAGCTACGTGGGACATCCCGCCCGGATGCCGTAAAAAATGCGTTGGAAGTAGTTGGTCTTCCCTACAAAGATAAAAAGCTGTTCAGCAAGTATTCCCTTGGCATGAAGCAACGGCTTGGAATCGCAAATGCTATCATGCATGACCCCGAACTTTTGATTCTTGATGAACCGATTAATGGTCTTGACCCGATTGGCATAGCGGAAATCAGAAAATTCTTGCAGGATTTAAGCAAAGAACGGGGGAAAACCATCTTGATTTCCAGCCATATCCTGTCAGAGATTGACTTGCTTGCAGATGATATAGGAATTATTCATGAAGGAAACCTATTGGAAGAAAGCAGTATGGACGAATTAAGAAAAAAGAACCAGAAATATGTTTTATTCCGTGTATCCTCTACGGCAACCGCAGCCCGGATTCTGGAGCAGAAATGCGGCGGGGTAAAATATCGTATTGAAGATGATAATGTTATGCGGATTTATGATATGGACATTGATTTGAGCATGGTAAATCAAGCGTTTATTTTCTGTTATGCTGTTGAAAGTTCCAGCCCCATTGACTTTATTGTTTCGATGCAGTCTGCCTTTTATAACGGCAAATCCAGAACGCATGGAAATGGTGGAGAATGTGCAGAATTGGGTACTGCCAGTATTTCCCTGTATCCTTTCTCTTATTGGGATGGGAACTGTGTGCATGGTATTGTCGGCATATATTTATCGGAAACAGGAGGTGTAATGCGATGATTTGGGCAGAGTTAAAAAAATTAAAAAGACATTATCTTTTGCCTCTTTCAATAGGAGTTGTCGTACTGTCAAGTCTTCTGGCATTATTCCAGCTGACAGGGGCGGCAAATTCCGTAGTTGGCTATCTTCCACTGACAGATGGAATCCTTTGGAACAATATAACCCTTACATTTCCATTTTTGATAACTTTTTTTGGCAGTTATTTAATGAACCGGGAGTATTCAGAGGACACATTGAAAAACAACCTTATCGTGCCAGTTTCTTATAGTAAATTAAAATTTGCCAAAATTGCAATTACCGTATTTGCGACTTTCCTATTTATTGCAGTTAGTTTTCTATGCAGTATAGTGTTTGCTTTGGTTTTACAATATCCTTTTAACTTGGCAGATATCGGGATAGCTTTCTGGAAACTGTTAGTCACAGGTATCTCCTGTCTAATAGCAGTTATGCCGATTATCGCTTTTTTTCTTTGAAAAGAAATCTTTTTTTGGCAGGAACCTGCGTGGCATTTGTCTATGGATTTTGTGGTATTTTTGTGGCAAATACACATTTTACAAGCTGGTATCCAACCACAACTGGGTTAAGTATCATAAAATATGCACCTAATTCCGCAAATTACCAGATATCAGTATCAATATTTGTACTTGCAATCTGTCTGTTTATTTCTTTGTTTATTATATCTGTTATACGGAGGAAACGTGATGATTAATTTAATACAAACTGAGTTTTCAAAACTCAAGAGGCAGAAAACTATATTTACCATTATGGGAGTGCTGCTTTTGTTTTGGGTGGGCATCAATGAAGTCGATAATGATACCATTACGAAATTAGTAAATGACGATAGGGTTCAAGTGGGTGTAAGTCATTTGTTGGGTTTAGTATCTTATGGGGACTACAAATTAACCGTTCGTTCAATGGACGAAACGCTGATGAAATTAGCAAAATATCCTGATTTAGAGGGAGAATTGCCCAAATCTACAAATGAAATTGCTATCACAAAGGCGTTTCTTGATAGAGCTGGATTGTCCAAATCCATAGGCGATACTATATCGTTAAATCTGGGAGATGGAGAAAAAGATTATACCTTATGTGGTATTTTGCCTGTCGAAAATTCAAATTATTCCGTATTCGTGCCGCAGTCCTATATTGAAAACAAGATCAGCGAACCGGCATACTCCGCTTATATCCGTTTGAATGAATCTGATGGTTGGTCTAAGGCCGCTATACAAGCTGAATTATCAACATTGTGCAGAGAATTGGAAATACAGCCGGAGCAAATGCAGTTTTCAACATATTATTTTTCTCTCATTGAACAGAGAAGCAGTCAATATATCGCTGTAATAGCATTTATCAGTTTTATTATCGCTTTGGCTTGTACCCTTGTTATTTACAGTCTGTTCTATGTGTCCATAGCCAGAAAAACAAAAGAATATGGGAAACTGCGGACAATAGGGGCAACTGGAAAACAGATGAAAAAAATCGTTTTTAGAGAGGGATTCCATCTTTCCGGAATTGGTATTCCGATTGGAATATTAGCCGGTGCAATAGCGGGGTATGTCCTTGTCCCACAAGGCTGGAACACTTTAATGGTATTTGTAATTGCCGCTGTCACAGCTCTGTTTGTGTATCTATGCGTTATGATTGCTGTAATTAAGCCAGCCAAAACTGCTGCTCATGTTACGCCTATTGAAGCAGTCCGTTATATGGCGGGCAAAGATAATTCCACCGACTTCCAGCGTCTATGTTAGTACCTTGAATGATTGGGTAGAGGCATACAACGAAAAACTATTGAATTATCGTATGCCAGTTTACATTTTTGTTATGTTTATCGGGGTTTTTGGCATTATCAATCTGCTAAACACACTGATAACAAACATCTTGACACGGTAGGCGGTCTGCCACTCGGACAGGCTTTTTTGGTTGCCTAAAATAGACTTCGCTGACAGCTTGTTGTCTGGCGTAAGCGGCACAAAGCATGAGCAGATAGATCACTGCCCGAAAAAAGAACATAAAAAAATCCCTCCAAACTTTTAAACAGGTCTGGAGAGTGTCTGTTAAGTCTTTTCGGGCATAGCAATACCGCCCACCAAAACACCGTTTTTTTATATAGTGGACGTTTGCCTTAAAACCTTATGAAATAAAATAGAGCCAACGAACTGTGATTTTATTTCACAAGTTCATCGGCTCTGCGTCTTTGCGTCTGGCTCTGCGATGACTGTCATCCTTAAATTTGTTACTTCAATCAATGTTCTTTGACTGGGAGGGTGACGGGGAAACCGACCATGTAGGCATCGTGGAACGGTGCGAGAACGGCATCGTCTACACCGTGGAGGGCAACTCTGGAGATGCGTGCAGGCAGCGGAGCTACCCTGTCGGGAGCAGCTCCATCTACGGCTACGGCATCCCTGCCTATTGATGGAAAACGGGCGAAAGAAAAACCAGAGGTCAATCCTCTGGCTGCTCTTTTGCCTTACATATCCCCTGCGCCGTCCCCGCTATGATAGTCAGTTCTGAATCATCGAACGTATCAAAGAGTGCGTCCAACTGTCGGCGCAGCGTGGTCTTCCCTGTCGGGAGGTCTGGGTGTATGTACTGGTCTACGGATATGTGGAACATGGTCACAAGCTGAATGAATAAGGGAAAGCTCGGATTCTGCCCCTCTTTCTCCACAGCCTGCAAATGCCTTGCCGAGATGCCAAGCTCCTCGGCTAATTCCTCTCTGGTAATCCGCTGTTTCTCACGGGCATCCATAATCGCCTGCCCCAACTCCATAAAGTCAAAGTTTCCTGCGGCTTCGCTCATTTTCCTCACCACCTGTACGGATAGATTTTGTCCTCTTATATTGTACTGAAATGGGAGTTCCACTTAAACGATGTGAAATCTCTTTGTTTAGGAGATTTAATCTCTATCATCAGGGGATGAAAGTTCATATTTGCACAGTTGATTGCCGAAATAAAGATAATTATAATAGGTGCAGGAGCTTGAATCAGCTCCCCGAAAAAATGCAAAAAATTCATACTCCATACACATGGAGATGCTAAGATAAAGTTGGAGGTGGTCTTTGTGGCAAAGATATTGATTGTGGAAGATAATGTTGATACAAACGAAGCTCTTTCCGAATATCTGCAAGAGGCAGGTCACGAAATTATATCAGCGTATGACGGAACAGAGGCTTTGGAGATTTTCTCACAGAACAAGATAGATTTAATCGTCCTTGATATTATGCTGCCCACAATGTCGGGGCTTGCGGTATTAAATGCGGTACGAAAGACAAGCCAGATACCAGTCATCATGCTTACGGCATTAGAGGACGAATATACGCAGGTATCAAGCTTTGATTGTTTGGCAGACGATTATATGACAAAACCGTTTTCAATGGTGGTGCTTGGAAAACGCATCACCGCCCTGCTGCGTCGGGCAGGCGTAAAGGATGAGCCGAATATCTGGAAGTATGGCGAGTTGACCGTGGACTTTTCTGGATACTCCGCCTGCAACCAGAACGGAAAAATTGATATAACCCCCAAAGAAATCGAATTGCTAAAGCTGTTACTCGACCATAAAGGACTGGTGCTGTCACGGTCACAGATATTAAATGCAGTCTGGGGAGACGATTCTTATGTGATAGACCGTATTGTTGACAGCTACATCAGAAACCTGCGAAAAAACTGGGACTTGATTGCATTGTCACGGTGAAAGGGATTGGATACAAATTGGAGGTGGGTGTATGAGAAAGCTGAAACTTTTTCCGAAAACCTTTTTATATACATTTAGTCTGATGATTGTAATTGTGGCAGTCTCCCATCTGCTCATTTATAGTCTGCTTCCAGTGGTATATAATTTCCGTCAGCGGAACGAATTGGAAAACGATGTAGCCAGCTTGTGTGAAAAAATGGCGAATACTCCAGATGCAGAAAGACTTCCATTAGTGACAGAATTTGCAGGGAAATGGTGGGCTGATGTTTCAGTATGCTATGACGGCTATACCTATGAAATGAATTTACTGAATGCAGGTGAATCAGAGCTTTTGAATATTTCTAACACTACGGAAGTGGTGAACATCATTGCGGAAGAAACAGATGGAAAAATAAAAATATCACTGTCCCAGAATCCAAAAGGCGGTACAGATTTCTTTTATGTGGAAAGAATATTGCCGAATGAAAATGGATATGTAAAAGCCACGGTATCAAGACAGCAGATTGAAGATGCTGTCAGTACAGTCATTGTCATTTTACCCATTACTGCCTTTTTATGTACGCTTATTTCAATATTGTCCGCCCTGGCATATTCCCATATGCTCACAAAGCCAATCAAACAGATTTCAAGCGCAACAAAGCAGATGCAGGAATTGACATCGGACGTTCATTGTGAAATCCATACCCATGATGAAATTGAAGCATTGGCAGATAATGTAAACAACCTATATGATAATCTGCTAAAGACCATTCATGACTTGGAGCAGGAAATTCACAAAGTAGAAGAAATGGAAGTACAAAAAACAAACTTGCTTCGCTCTGCTTCCCATGAATTAAAAACGCCCGTTACAGCCGTAAATGTCATGTTAGAAAATATGATTCTAAATGTAGGGAAATACAAAGACCATAGCGTGTACTTGCCAAAGTGCAAAGTTTTGATGGAGCAACTGGCGGCAATGATTCGGGAAATTCTGGACGTATCAAAGTTTGAAAAACCGCAGGACGGAGAAGATGAAGAAATCGACTTATCTGAACTGATTCCACAGGTCATTCCACCCTATGCGATTATTGCCAAGTCGAAAGGGATTTGCATAGAAACGGATACTTACGAAAAACTTTCGATATGCTATCCTCTCCCTATGATAAAAAAAGTAATCTCTAACCTACTGGCTAACGCCATCTCTTATACCCCCAAGGGAGGCAGCATAAAAATTTATATAGAGAATCAAAATCTGATTTTCGAGAACGAATGTGTCCCGATTCCCCAGAAATATCTAACCCACATCTTTGAACCGTTCTACCGTCCAGAGTACGGAAGCTGCCCAGATACGGACGGTAACGGATTGGGCTTATATATTGTTGACACAATCCTAAAAACCTTGCAGATTCCTTACACGTTTGCAGCCATAGAGGATAACAGTGGAATGCGTTTCACAATAGAATTTTAGATAGCTTGAAAGCTGCCTGCACAGAAAGCAGGCAGCTTTTTTTCTGCAATTTCATACGCCATTCATATTAGAATGATACACCAATCACATGAGGGGGATAGAATCTATGGGTATCAAGCGAAAGGAGGAACAGTTTTGAACGTCTACAAGCGAGCATTACTTTATGTCATTAGAAAGAAAGGAAAAAGTTTGACGCTTTTTCTGTTGTTGCTTTTAATAACCGTGTCGGTCATGGTGGGAGTTTCCATCCGAGACGGAACGGCAAAGGCAGCGGAGAACCTGCGGACAACAATAGGTGCGTCCTTTACCATGAGCGGGAACATCAACAATCTGGACTTTCATGACGGCGAAGCAGGATATACCGCTGAAAAAATCCCTATTTCCCTTAAAGCAGTGGAACAGATGATAACTGTAGAGGGCATAAAGACTTACAATGCCGAACAGCACACTTCTGTCACTGCCGAGGGAATCTACTATCTTTCTGGAATGTCAAGCGGCAGTCTTTCCGCTAATACAGAAACTGCCTACCAGACGGATTTTATGAACGGAATACTGGAATTAGCGGAGGGCAGGCATATTGCGGAAGATGACAGGGACGCAGTACTTATCAGCGATAAACTGGCGGCAGAGAATCATTTACAAGTTGGCAGTGAGCTTGTTTTGGAATCTGCTTCTGGTGACAGCGGGGAGCAAACTAAGGTCTTGATTGTAGGGCTGTATTCCAGTGACGATAAGATGGAATATGATAATGACACCATTTTCACAACCCATGATGTTTACTGGAAACTGTCTGGGCAAAAACCATTCGGATATTCTGGAAATGTAACTTTCTATGTGACTGACCCAAAGGAATTGAATCGCATTGTGGAACAGGTACAGCAGATAACGTCTATCCAGTGGGAAGATTACTTTATCCGCATAAACGAATCCGAATACAAGGCAGTCGCATATCAGATTCAGACAATGGAACGGCTTACGGAAATACTGATTACTGTAATTGCTGGAGTTGGCTTTATCGTTGTAGCCCTTGTGCTTGCAATGAGAATAAAGAATCGGATACACGAAGCAGGGATATTCCTTTCCGTTGGCGAATCAGCTCCCCAGATTATGCTACAGCTTATTTGTGAAATCCTTATGATTGCTGTCTTGGTGTTCTTTGTATCACCCATGTTGGGACAGTTCATTGTAGGACAAGTAGAAGCTGCCCTAAAAAATATGGGAACTGTAATTACAATGTCAATTTCCTTAAAAACGACAGCTCTGCAACTCCTTTTAGAGACACTTATTATCGTGCTTGCAGTGGTTACGGCTGCTTTGCCAATTGCCCGAATGAAACCAAAAGATATTTTATCAAAAATGAGCTGACAGGAGGATAAAAGCCATGAGTACATTGAAAAGAGCATTTTTATATACGATGCGGAAAAAGACAAAAACCCTTATCCTGTTTTTGGTGTTGGTTACAATATCCACCTTTATTCTGACTGGATTATCCATATATAAAGCGGCAGACGATTCTGCCCTAAGTCTGCGCCAGTCCGTAGGCGGGAGCATTCGCCTTGAATTGGATGAAAACAACAGAAAGAACTGGCAGTATCAGCAGGCGGCAGGTGGCATGTTGGTTGATTATGTCGGTGCGCCTATTACCGATGAGGATATTCAGAAGATTATGTCCATAGACGGAATCAAGGCATACAACGGTTTAGGGGATGGAAGCGTATTTGCAAAAGATTTCAGCTTTATATCGGGATTCAGTTTTGGGGCAGGAAGTGATTACAGCAGGCTTCCATCCGTGACCGATTCAGAGTATTTCAATTTTTTTACCCGCAAGGCGTTTCAGTTGGTGGAGGGACGGCATATTAAGGAGGGCGATGACCATGTTGTCCTTATCAGTACAGCCATTGCCGAGAAAAATGCCTTAAAACTTGGCGATACCATTACCGTGCAGTGCTGTTACGACAGGGGAACCTATCCCGATGTATCTTTGACAATTATCGGCATCTATGCGTATGAAGCAGACAACGAATTTAATACCACCTCAACGGATAAGCGCAACCGATTGATTATAGACCATAAGGCAATGCAGGAAATCATGCAGAGGGATGTGATACAGTATGATAACGGCGTTGATTTTTATGTGGATGACCCCAGAGAAATGGAAAGAATCGCAAGCCAGATAAAAGCCCTTGATTTAGACTGGGATTCCTTTACCCTCACAATGGATAACTCCGCATACGAAGCAGTCGCTTCTCCTTTGACCGCTATGCAGAATCTGATTGTCTGGTTGATTGTCGGATGCGTTGCGGTGAGTGTCGGCATTTTGATACTGATTCTTTCCATGTGGATAAAGCAGCGTCGGCATGAAACTGGCATCCTGCTCTCTGTCGGAATTTCAAAAAGCAGAATTATTTTGCAGTATACAGTAGAAGTGCTAATGATAGCGATAGTTGCTTTTGGATTGTCCTTTTTTACAAGCAGCCTTGGCTGTCAAGCATTTCATTCTCATACTTGTTTAAAATTTCATCCAAAATAGTCACTGCCGAACAATTTTGTTCAATCCTTAAATCAATCTCATTATCCTGCTCACTTGTCATATCATCAATAATCTCTTGAAAGATTTGACGTGTGCTTTCGTAATGGCAATATAGCCCGCCTCTGCTTAATTTCGCCGCATCGCAGATATCCTTCATTGTAACTTGCTTAAAGCCTTTTTCTGCAAATAAAGAACATGCACATTTCTTTATTTGTTTCCTTGTTTCCTTTCCTCTTTTATTCATAAGCAACCCTACTTTCCGACATATGTGTCTGAAATTATTATACGACACATGTGTCTGGAAGTCAATAAAAAGCGGCAAAGATTTCTCTCTACCGCCATCAACGTCTAAATATAAATAAATTCCTCGTTCACAATCTCCCTCGCACAAGCCCTTATGTTATTGAGCTGTCCTGTCCATTCTAAGGCGTTTTCTGCCTTTAGCTGTTCCGTTATGCCCTGTGCCTGTTTCATGCCCTCTATGAGCCTTTCAAAGCGTTCCTGCGCCTGCCTGTCGATGTCGGCAAGGTAAGTGTTGAGCCTGCCGCTTGTGAGAAGATTAGTGTATGTAACTTTGCGGTACTGCTTCAAATAGTCCAGATGCCGCTGTCCCCATGTGCCTATCGGCTGTTCTTCTTCGGCGGGTAATCTTAAATCTGGAATAAGATACCCATTTTCCTCGTGATATGTGCCGCCTAACTGTTCAAATATTGATTTCATATGCAAAAACTCCTTTTCTGTATGGTTTGGTCTCTGCGGGGTATCTGCAAGCAATGTATCAGCAGGCTGTATGTATATGTTATCTTTAAGTTAAGTAATCCCCCTCTTGGCAATAAGTTCCACCCATTTGCTCAAATAATGACTTTTCCATAGAGTAGTCCTCCAGTATGTTGAACTTCCCTGCATTTCAATCACATTCGGCTACCTACAAATAGATAATGGAGAGGTAACTTCCTTACGTTACCTCTCCATTCCCGGCAGGGGGCCTTTTTGCATACCTGCTATTTTTCCACGTGCCACTCCACGCCATTGGGCGTATCCTTCATGACTACATGGCGGGCAGCCAGTTCGTCCCGGATGGCGTCGGCTGCAGCCCAGTCCTTTGCCTTGCGGGCGGCGGCGCGCCTTTCCAGCAGGGCTTCAATTTCTGCGGTTGCCTCTGGGGAAAGGCTGCTTTCCGGCTTCTCCGCCGCCTTTTCCCCGGCCTTCAGCAGATCCAGGGAGAGAACCTTATCGAAGTCCGCAATAAGCCAGCGCTTGGTAGCGTCTGTCAGGTCAGACTTCAGCAAATCATACAGCACCGTCAGCCCCAAAGAGGTGTTCAGGTCGCTGCCCAGGGCCTGGGAGAATTTCTCCTGGAAAACCTTGGCTCCCTGGAAATCCGGCTGGCCCTCCTTGGAGAGCGCCCCAATGCGCGCTGCCAGCTTCTGATACGCCTGGGCGGCATTTTGCAAACTCTCAAAGGAGAAGGTGAGGGGCTTGCGGTAGTGGGACTGCAAGCAGAACAGCCGGTAAACCAAGGGGTTATACCCCTTCTCCTCCAAGGAAGAAACCGTAACAAAGTCGCCCCGGGACTTGCTCATTTTGCCCCGGGCGTCGTTCAGGTGCAGCACATGGAACCAGTATCTGCACCAGGGGTGCCCCAGGTACGCCTCAGACTGGGCGATTTCGTTGGTGTGGTGGGGGAAGGCGTTGTCAATGCCGCCGCAGTGGATGTCCAGATAATCCCCCAGCTCCTTCACGCTGATGGCGGAGCACTCAATGTGCCAGCCGGGATACCCCAGGCCCCAGGGGCTTTCCCATTTCAGCTCCTGGTCGTCAAACTTGGACTTGGTGAACCACAGCACAAAATCCGTCTTGTTCCGCTTGTTCCCGTCCGCGTCCACGCTGTCCCGCACGCCCACAGCCAGATCGTCACTGTTCTGGTTGCCGAACACATAATATTTCTCCAGCTTGCTGGTGTCGAAATACACATTGCCCCCGGCCACATAGGCATAGCCCTTTTCCAAAAGCTTCTCCACCATCTCAATGAAATCGGGAACCCGGGTGGTGGCAGGCACCACGGTATCGGGCTTGCGGATGTTCAGCTTCTCGCAGTCCTGGAAAAAGGCCTTTGTGTAAAAGTCCGCAATCTCCAGCACAGACTTGTGCTCCCTTTTGGCTCCCTTGAGCATCTTGTCCTCCCCTGTGTCGGCGTCAGAGGACAGGTGGCCCACGTCGGTGATGTTCATCACCCGCTCCACCTCATACCCCTCATAGCGCAGGAATTTCTCCAGCACGTCCTCCATCAGGTAGGATCGGAAGTTGCCGATTTGGGCAAAGTGGTAAACCGTTGGTCCGCAGGTGTACATTTTCACCTTCCCTGGCTCGTGAGGCGTGAAAACCTCCCTTTTCATGGTGAGTGTGTTCGTCAGTTCCATAGCTTTCCCTTCCTTTCTGGCTGTCGGGCTGCCGCCCGCACCTGCTTTAAGAAACTTTTTGAAAAAAGTTTCTTAAAAATCTTCAAAAACTTTCAAGTATTCAACTCCTGGAAACCTTCCGCCCTCGCTGGTTTTGACCGCGTCAAAACACAAAGGTTTTGGGGGTTCTCAGGGGGCCTTTTCCTCAAAAAGGCCCCCTGAGCCGCCGGAGGCAAGCTCCTCTACCTTAGCCTGCAGGCGCTCCAGCTCGCCCCGCAGGCGGCAAAGCTCCATAGACACAGGGTCTGCAATGTGGATCTGGTCAAGCTGCCGGCTGGCCGGGCCAACCTTTGTATTGCCAATTTTCACCACCCTGGCAGGCACGCCTACAGCGGTGGCGTCCGGGGGAACGGCATCCAGCACCACAGCGCCGGCAGCCACCCGGGCATTGTCCCCCACAGTGAAGGGGCCTAAAACCTTTGCCCCCGCCCCCACCAGCACGTTGTTGCCCAGGGTGGGATGGCGCTTGCCCGTATCCTTGCCAGTGCCGCCCAGGGTAACGTTCTGATACAGGGTGCAGTTGTCCCCGATTTCCGTCGTCTCCCCGATAACCACGCCCATGCCGTGATCGATAAATAGCCCCCGGCCTATCTTTGCCGCCGGATGGATCTCAATGCCCGTCTTTTTCCGGGAGCGCTGGGAAATCAGCCGGGCCATGAATTTCATGTTGTGGCGGTAAAACCAGTTGGCCTGACGGTGCGCCCGCACTGCTTTAAAGCCCGAGTAGAGGAAAAAGACCTCTAACCGGGAGCGGGCCGCCGGATCCCGCTCCATTACGGCGTCCATGTCTTCTTTCAGTTTGCGAAATATACGGATCCCTTCTTTCCTGGGCCAGAGGCAGACGCCTCCTGGCCCGCTTTTTTCCGCGAAAAGAAAAACGCCCCCGCAGACAGGGCTTTCCTGCCTGCGAAGGCGGTGCTGGGCCGCGGTTCCACTTCGCTTTGTAACTCTTCCGGGTGATACCGGCCCCCGCCGGGCAGGGATTTCCCCCCTTGCCTGCTCCAAAACGCATTTCTCCCCGGCTGGCAAAAGGGGCTTCCACCCGGCGCGCGCCGGCCCCTTCTCTCTGCTGCCACCCTTTACGGGATACTCCCTTTTCTTCATCGCGTCTGTATATAAAATATATAGTAAACGCGGTTCAAAAGGGGCAAAAAGCCTCCCCGGAACCGGCGGCAGGGCCGCCTGCTTGAAAACCGGCCATCCCGGTTTTCAAGCGCGTTTGCTATAGGATATGCGCGCCCACGTTTGGGCGTGCGCATCAAAGGCTATTTAAAAACTGAGCTGTGCGCCCTTCTGCTTGGACTGCTCCTCCCGGCGCTTTTCCAGCAGGGCCTTAATCTTCTCATGGGGATCTATCAGCGCCCCGGCGGACATGTCGTGGTGCAAAGCCGCGATAAAGTAGGCGATATACTTGGAAACGTCCACCTCATAGAACCATTCCCGCTGCTTCAGCTCTTCTGTGCGGTAGGTCAGGTTGGTGCCGAACACCCCGTCGATAATGCCGTCCTGATAGGCCTTGTCAAATGTCTCCAGCCCGTTTGTAAAGATGGCATAGGTGGCAAAGGCAAACACCCGGCGGGCTTTGCGCTGGCGTAGGTTGTAGGCTAAATCCAGCATGGATTCGCCGGAAGCGATGATGTCGTCGGTGATAAACATATCCTTGCCTGCCACGTCGCTGCCCAGATATTCATGGGCCACAATGGGGTTGCGGCCATCCACCACCCGGGAATAATCCCGGCGCTTGTAGAACATGCCTAAATCAACGCCCAGCACAGAAGCGTAGAACATATTCCGGCTTAAGGCGCCTTCGTCCGGGCTGATGACCATAAAGGAATCCCGGTCGGTGGAAAGGGTTTTAAAATTCTTGAAAAGGCACTTGAGCACCTGGTAGGAGGGCATCAAGTTATCAAAGCCCATTAAGGGCACAGCGTTCTGTACCCGGGGATCGTGGGCGTCAAAGGTGATAAGGTTCTGCACGCCCATGTTCTGCAGCTCCTGCAGGGCAAAGGCGCAGTCTAAAGACTCCCGGTAGTTCCGCCTGTGCTGCCTGCCGCCGTAAAGCAGGGGCATAATCACGTTTATCCGGTGGGCCTTGCCGCTTACCGCCTGGATAAGCCGCTTCAGATCCTGGAAATGGTCGTCTGGGGACATGCAGTTTTCCTTGCCGAACAGCTTATAAGTGCAGCTATAGTTTCCCACGTCCACAATAAAGAACAGGTCATAGCCCCGCACAGTGCTCTCAATAATCCCCTTGCCGTCGCCGGAGGAGAACCGGGGACAACTGCAAGGGATGCGGAAGGTTTCCGCTTTGCGCCCGGCCTGCTGCGCCCAGCGGGCCAGATGGGCCTCTATTTTGTCAGAAAGCTCCGTGGCCCCTTCCAGGGAAACAATCCCTAAAGGGGGCAGGTGGTTGTCAGGTCCGAAAAAAAACTTAGCGGTTTGCTCCTTCATCTTTGACCATTCCTTTCCGCAGCGTGACAGGATATGTATTTTTTCCATGGGTAATTTTCCCCCATCATTCTAGCACAAATCCCCTGACAATTCCACCGGAATTTTGCAGTTTTCCCGCATTTTGCCGCATTTTCTCCTTTTGGCAATGTTTCTTTGCAATTCTCCCGCCGGGATTTGTTTTAATTACCAAAAACGGCTGCCCTTACAGGGCCGATGCCCCTGCGGGCAGCAGGGAGTTTCTCCCGGATTTTTGCAGCAAAACCCCTAACAGGCAGGGACAGCGCCTGTTTGGGCAGATTTGTGCAATTCTTTTCTACTTAGAGTATTCTTCCTGCTTTCCCCCGCTTTCATGCGCGGGGCCTGAAACAGGCTCCTCAGGAAAGCTTACATGCCCCCGGGGCAGCGCTTCTTTTTTCTTTTCGGTATAGAAAAAAAGCATTATATGTGTTATAATGGGATAAGCAGTATTTCCACTTTTAGAGGAGGATTTTGCATGATGAAAAAAGTTTTATCCCTTCTGCTCACGGCGTGCCTGTTTGCCGCGCTGTCCCTGCCGGCAGAAGCGGCTGGTTCGGTAAAGGTGACAGCCGTGAAAACAGGGGTGAAGGCAGACAGTGTTTTCAACTGCCAGGGCTATGGCAGCCTGGTGGCAGCAGGCGAGACAGACAAAGACGGCGCGGTTGTGTCCCGCCCCCAGGCAGCCCTGCTGGACAAGGAAGGCAGGCTGGTGTTCCCCTACCGGGAAACCTACAACCAGTTTTATTACGAGGACGGCGTGGTGTCCCTGACCAGCAATTCTTCCTATACCATAGCGGCAGATCTCCTTGTCGTCCAAGATGACCTGGGGGAAACAGATCTGAGCCTGTACTACTACGATATAAACGGGAATAAGCTTTTCAGCTTTATAGACACAGAAAGCACCGAAGGGGAGACGGCTGTCGGGACCAGCTATCTGGGCGGCCCTATGGAGGACGGGCTTGTCCTGGTGATGGAACGTTCCTATGCCTTCAGTGATGGCTCCAGCGAAGGCGACAACAGCTCCGAGCAATGGTCTGCTTATGTTGTGGATAAAACCGGACAGCCAGTCCTGGAACTGCCTGCGGATTTTTCCACTGTGATTGCCAGCGGCGCAGGCGGCATTGATACCAAAAAGAGCCTGGATCCCTTTGGGGAGGGACTGGCGGCTTTCTTTGCCAACACATACGAAGGCGAGGACTTTACCAGCCAGCCAATGGGCTATATGAACGCCAAAGGCGAAACTGTGCTGGATCTTTCCGACCGTGGCTATACGAACACAGGCGCTTTTCAGGACGGGCTGGCCTGGGTAATAGATGGAAACGGAAAGGTGGGGTTTATCGACAAATCCGGGCAGGAAGTGATTGCCTGCACCTATAGCAGCGGATATCCCTTCTGCGACGGCATTGCCGCAGTGGAGAAAAACGGCAAATGGGGCTGCATTGATAAAGAGAACCATGTGGTGGTTCCCTTTGTCTATGACGATGCCTACGGCAGCATGTCCGAGGATTTAGTCCCTATGGGCAAAAACGGCAAATACGGGCTGGTTGACCGGCAGAATAACATTGTGCTCCCCATGGAGTATGATGATGTCAGCACCTTCGAGGGCGGCGTGGCCTATGCCATAAAGGATGGATATGTGTATATCGTCACAAAACAGGCGCCCAGGCCCACAGTGGGGGGCTTTGATGACGTGTTTGAGGGGGAGTATTACGCGGAGCCTGTAAAGTGGGCGGTGGAAAACAAGATTACCGCCGGGGAAACCGATACCACCTTTGCCCCTGGCAAAACCTGCACCAGAGGGCAGATTGTCACTTTCCTGTGGCGTGCTAACGGCGAGCCGGAGCCTGCCTCCGCAGCAAACCCCTTTACAGACGTAAAGGCCGGGGACTATTACTACAAAGCCATGCTGTGGGCCAAGGAAAAGGGTGTCACCAGCGGCACAGATGACACCCACTTCTCTCCCAATGCCGCATGCAGCCGCGCCCAGGCCGTCACCTTCCTGTGGCGGGCAAATGGCGAGCCGGCCGGCACAGGATCCACCTTTGGAGACGTGAAGGATGGCGAATACTACACAGAGGCCGTAAAGTGGGCCACCGGGGAAGGGATTACCGCGGGAGACACCAGCGCCACTTTTGCTCCCAATAAGAACTGCACCAGAGGGCAGATTGTGACGTTCCTGTATAGGGATAAAGCCTGATAGGCATCCCGCAGAATATAGGTAACGCAGTTAAAAAGAGGTATACCTCTTTTTAACCCGGCGGCATAGCAGCAGTTGCTGCGCCGCCAGGCTGAGAACCGGCAGCTACCAATTCGCAACCGCGTTTACTATAAGGCCGTTCCGAAAGGGAGCGGCCTTGTTTTGTAATTTGCAGCACTGCCATTTGCCCTGCAAATTGTGAAAGGAGAGATGTTTGTGAAAAGCTTAAAGCTCGGGAGAATGGTTTTAATGGGGCTTTTGGCGCTTTGCCTTTGCGTTCCTGCTAGGGCCGCTGAACCCTCCAACGAAAGCACAATGATGGATGCCTATACAATATTTTCTGAAATATCAGAAGGGATTGAGACTATCCGGGAGATTCATTTCAACGTAACCTACGTAGAAAATCCGGATGTTGTGGCATATATCAAAAGAATGAAGGAGGATCCCAAAATCCAACAGGCTGTGCAGGAGGAGGCGCCGGATCCGGAAGCCTGGTGGCAATGGTTTGACTCCATGCCGGTTGAAACAGCAAGATTTATGAGTCAGAAAGAGGCAATGGAATGGCTGGAAAAGTTTGCAACCATTCCAAAGGAAGAAAGAAGCTATTTAAGCTATAACCTTTTACGGCTGGATGTGAAAGAACTGATGGATCCAGCACATGACTCGCCCATGGGATAAATTACCAATCAGCCGGGTATGCCTCCCAAGGAAGGATTCCAACAATAGCATAGAAGTTTATAGCAATTTTGCAATATCTAAGGGAAACTGCATCGCATTTTCATCTGCAATTTATTTACAGTAAACGCACTTACTATATCATTCCTTTTTCGAATAAAAAGAGAGCCTGGATCACCCCAAGCTCTCTTTTATTTAAGCAAATCCTGTATTACCTCTGCCGCCAGCAGCAGCCCCGCCATGGCGGGGGCATAGGAGATACTGCCAGGGGCAGGGCGGGCGGCTGTGCCCTTTGCCTCACAGGGGGCTAAGGAAGGAAGGGGCTGCTCTGTGGAATACACCACTTTTACTTTTTGGATGCCCAGCTTTTTTAGTTCCCGGCGCATTACCCGGGCCAGGGGGCACACAGAGGTTTTCTCCATATCCGCCACCTGGAAGGCTGAAGCGTCCAGCTTGTTGCCCGCACCCATGCAGGAGATGACCGGCACCCCCGCCTGCTTGCAGCAGCGGATGAGGGCTACCTTGGCGGACACAGTATCGATGGCGTCGCACACATAGCTGTACCGGGAAAAATCGAACTGCCCCGCTGTATCCTCTGAAAAAAATAGGGGGATAGCCTCTGCCCGGCATTGGGGGTTGATGTCCAGCACCCTCTCTTTTGCCGCCTGGGCTTTGGGTTTTCCCAGGGTGCTTTCCAGGGCCAGTATCTGCCGGTTGCAGTTTGTCAGGCTTACGTCATCGTTGTCGATGATATCCAAGGCCCCCACTCCGGCCCGGGCCAGGGCCTCTATCACATAGCCCCCCACGCCTCCGGCCCCGAACACTGCCACATGGGCCTGTTCCAGTTTTTCCAGGCCCTCCCGGCCTATAAGCTGTTCTTCCCGGCTAAACCTGTCCATGGGATTCTCCCTCCTTTTTCTGGGCGCTGGCAGCGCACAAGCCATACACCTCCCTGGCTCCAGCGGCATAAAGCGCCTGGGCGCACTGGCACAGAGTGGCCCCTGTGGTGACGATATCATCCACCAGCAGCA
The DNA here is from genome assembly GCF_009917365.1 of Neglectibacter sp. X4. Classification (NCBI taxonomy): domain Bacteria; kingdom Bacillati; phylum Bacillota; class Clostridia; order Eubacteriales; family Oscillospiraceae; genus Neglectibacter; species Neglectibacter sp. X4. Next base: position 28,936 of record NZ_QWLE01000004.1, read on the forward strand.
AAGCTTTCCCCGCTGCCTGGGGCTTTGCCCGGTATCCGCCCGCTTTGGCGTTTTCCAGCCGCTGCGCCCGGCCCAACTGGTGCTGGCGGCGGGTATCCCGGGTTTTTTCCAGCAAGGGGAGCAAAGGCAGCCCCAAGGCCCTTGCCAGGCTTTTTGCCAGCAGCCTGCTTTGGTCATACCCCCGTTCCTTCCGCCTTTCCCTGGAAAGGGGCGCAAAGGAAACCCCGTCGAAGGAGACGGGGAATTCCAGCGCCCTGCCTGCCATAAGCCTCCCGAGCTGCCCGGCAAGGCCCCGCTCTCCCCGGAATTTATACCGGTGCAGGGTTTCCCGGAAGCCGCCCCGGTAGTATAAAGGCGCGGCAGCCGTTAGGGTTTTCCTGACCCCTTCCAGGGGAAACTGCCGCAGGGGCGGCGCTTCCGCCAAAGGCGCGCAGTCCTTGCACAGCAGTCCCCTAGGCGGCAGCACCCTGCCGCAGCAAAGGCACCGGGCCGGGAAAAACAGCGCCAAAAGCCGCTCTCCCAAGGACGGGGGAAAAGCCTGCCTCACAGGGCCGTGAGGAACCGGCGGAAGGCTTCATGGCCCTCCTCTGTGTCCTTAAACACCCCGGCGTTGCCCAAAATCTTCTGGAAAATATCCCCCACGCTGCGCTCCACCGCTTCCCGGGCATTCTCACTGCCTGCGCCCTGGCTGCGCAGATCCTCAAACCAGGCCCTGTGCTTTTCCATTTCCGGCCGGGCCAGTATTTCCGGCGCCTTTTCCGGGCTTTCCAAGGCTTCCTTCAGTAAATCCGTCTCCAGAAGCAGCCGGGGGGGCAGGATGGCAAGGCCCATCACCTCAATCAGCCCGATGTTCTCCTTCTTCACATGGTGGTACTGGCTGTGGGGATGGAACAGCCCCAGGGGATGTTCCTCTGTGGTGCGGTTGTTGCGCAGGACTAAGTCCAGTTCGAAAGCTTCCCCCCTGCGCCTTGCAATGGGGGTGATCGTGTTGTGGGGGGTGTCCCCGGAAAAGGCCAGAATCCCCACGCTTTCGTCAGAATATCCACGCCACTTTGCCAGCACCCTGTCTGCCAGCTCCACAAGCGCTTCCTTGTCCCCTGCTTTCAGCCGCAGGACAGACATGGGCCAATGGACAATGCCTGCCTCCACCTGGGGAAATCCTGGGATGGAAACTGTTTCCCGCAAGGGAGCCTTTGCCATGGGGAACTGGAAATTGCCCCCCTGGAAATGGTCGTGGGACAGGATGGAGCCGCCTACAATGGGCAGGTCGGCATTGGATCCCAAAAAGTAGTGGGGCAGAAACTCCACAAAGCCCAGCAGCCGCCGGAAGGTGTCCTTATGGATTTTCATAGGGCGGTGCTCCCCGCTGAACACAATGCAGTGCTCGTTATAGTATACATAGGGGGAATACTGCAAAAACCACTCCTCCCCGCACAGGGACAGGGGGATAAGCCTATGGCTGCCCCGGGCGGCCTGGTTGAGGCTGCCCTTATAGCCCTCGTTCTCCCGGCACAGGGCGCACTTGGGATAGCCGGACTGGGGTGCGTTTTTCGCCGCCGCAATGGCCTTGGGATCCTTCTCCGGCTTTGACAGATTGATGGTGATGACCATATCCCCATATGGGGTGGGGGCGCGCCAGCTTTTATCCTTTTTCACCCGGTCGGTGCGGATGTAATTGGTGGCCCGGCTCAGCCCGTAATAGTAGTCCGTGGCGGCCTTTTTGTCTTTTTCATAAAGACTGTAAAACTCTTTCACGATTTCCGAGGGCCAGGGGGTGAGGCAGGCCATGATTTCCGTATCGAACAAGTCCCGCCCGTCCTGGGTGTCCGGCTGGATTTTCCCCTCCTCTGCCGCCCAATCACACAATGCCTTTAAAGGCTCTGCCGGGCTTTCCAGCTCCTCTTTCACTTCGCAAAAGGCAAATTCCCCTGCCCCCAGCAAAGCCAGTATCCTGTTTGCGCAATAAAACATATCCTCTTTTTCCAGCAGGCCCTTTTGAAGCCCATACCCTATCAGCCTGCTGATTTCCCTGCTTATATCTGCCCCCATCACGCTGACCCTCCTTTTATCCGTTTTCCTGTTCCTGCCCCATGCGCGCCCGCACTAGGGAGACAAGCTTCTCTACAGATTCCTGGAAGCTTATGCCGCTGGTGTCCAGCAGCACAGAATCCGCCGCAGGCTTTAAGGGCGCCGTTTCCCGGGTGGAATCCTGAAAGTCCCGCTGGCGTATGTCCTGGAGGATTGCCGCAAAGTCTGCCGCCTGCCCGCCTTCCTCCATCTGCCGCACCCGCCGCCTGGCCCGCTCCTCTGGGGAAGCGGTGAGGAATACTTTCAGGGGTGCATGGGGCAGCACCACAGTGCCGATGTCCCTGCCGTCCATAAGCACGTTGTGCTCTTTTGCAAGGCCGCGCTGCAGCCCCAGCAAAAAAACCCGCACCGCCGGGACAGCCGCCACAGCAGAGGCTCCCATGGAAACCTCCGGCGTGCGGATGCGCCCCGTCACGTCCTCCCCGTTACAAAATACCTTCTGTCCCTCCGGGGCATAGGCCAGCCGGATGTCCAGCCCCGGCAGGGCGGCCTCTGCCGCCGCTGAATCGCCGGGATTTTGGCCTTTTTCCAGCAGGTGCAGGGCGATGGTGCGGTACAGCGCCCCTGTGTCCACATAAACAAAGCCCAGCTCCTTTGCCGCCGCTTTCGCCACACTGGACTTCCCAGCCCCGGCAGGGCCATCTATCGCAACTGCAAACATAGGCTGAAACCCTCCTTCTTCCGCGATGCCTGTTTATCCCGCCCGGCTTCATATTCCTCCCGCAGCAGGCGATATTCCACCCGAGACTTCATTTTCCCGTCGTGCCACTCCCAATCGGGCCTGCAGGCCTCCTGTATCATGCCGCATTTCTGCATAATGCGCTCTGATCCGCAGTTCTCCGCCAGGCACCCTGTGTTCATGCGGTAAACGCCGTCCTTCTGGAACGCGAAGTCCAGCACAGCCCCAAATGCCTCGCTGCCGTAGCCCTGCCCCCAGAATTCCGGCAGGTAAAAATATCCCGCATGGCATATTTTCCCCACAGGCGTGCGCGCTATCACCGTGTAGCCCGCGCTGCCAATCTGGGTGCCGTCCTTTAGCTCCACCCGCAGGAAATAGAACCTGCGCTCCGGAGAGGCCGCGTCCGCCAGCACCCGGGCAAAATCTTCACAGGCTTCCTCCCGGCTGTGAACCATGATGTCCTGCAGATAATACATGGTTCTGCTGTGGGTTTTTAAAAAGAAATAAGCTTCCCCGTCAGCCGGGGTGTAATCCCGCAAAACCAGCCGCTTTGTTTCCAAGCGTATCATGTGCGCTTCCTCCCTTCCAGAAAAGCATCTATCCGCCTGATGTCTGCCCAGTCTTTCTCCCGGCCCAAAGCTTCTTTCTGTTTCCGGATGCTCAGAAGGCTTGCCGCCGGCAGGCCTTCAACCTGTATCACTTCGTCTGTCTCCCAGTTTTCCAGCACCTCTATCTGCCCGCTGTAGGCAAATATCCTGGTATTCCCTAAGGGGCTGCGGCGGAAAGCCACGCCCTGTGCCTCCAAGCGATCAGCCAGTTCTGTTGTGCAGACAAGGTCGATATCCCGCGTCTGCTCCTTTACGCCGTACAGCACCAGCGCCGCCCCAGAGGCAAGCCAGCAATCCTCCCCCAGAAAGGGCGCGCCCTTTAAAATTTCCAGGATATCTTCCCTGCCCAGCATGCCTTTTTCCATACGTTCTCCCTCCTTGGGTTTCTTCCGCGCCCCCCGCCTAAGCGTGCAGCCCTGCCAGCCGCCCGGTGGCAAAGGCTATCTGGAGGTTGAAGCCCCCGGTGGGGGCGTCGCAGTCCAGCATTTCCCCGGCAATAAACAGCCCCCTGCACAGCTTTGACTCCATGGAGCGGGGATCGATCTCCTTAAGGTTTACGCCTCCTGCTGTTACAATGGCCTCGGCAAGGGGCCGGGTACCTTGTATCTCCAGGGTGAAATCCTTCAAAAGCCTGCCTAATCCCCGGCGCTGCTCTTTCGTAACAGAATGGCAGCGGGTGTCAGGCCCAATGCCGCTGCGCTCTATGACAACGGGAATAAGCTTTTGGGGCAGGAGGCTGTCTAAAGCGTTTGCGTATATGCGGTTTTTCTGCCCCTCCAGCTCCCGGAGCAGCCGGGCATCCAACTGGGCCTCGTCCAGGGCTGGCTTTAAGTCGATGTGTACCGTATATTTCCCCGGCTCCATGGGCCGCATATAGGCAGAGGCGCTTAGGACAGTCGGCCCGGAAAGGCCGAAGTGGGTGAACAGCAGCTCGCCAAAATCCTCATATACCGGCTTCTTTTTCCCTTTTTCCGTCACCCGCAGGCCGCAGTTTCGCAGGGAAAGGCCCATCAGGCGGCTGCACCACTGCCCTTTTTCCACCAAAGGCACCAGGGAAGGCCCTATGGGCATAATGGTGTGCCCGGCAGCTTCTGCCAGCTTATAGCCTGTGCCGTCAGAGCCTGTGCCAGGATAGGAAGCGCCGCCGCAGGCCAGCACCAGGCTGTTGCAGGCATACCGCCTGCCCTGCCCTGTTTCCACGCCTGCGGCGCGGCCCTCAGACAGCACCAGCCCTATAGCCTCCTCCTGGAGCACCTGCACCCCCTGGCTTTCGCAGAAGCGGGCCAGGGCCTCCGCAATGTCGTGGGCGCTGTCCGACTGGGGGAACACCCTGCGGCCCCGCTCTGTTTTCAAGGGCACGCCCAGGCCCTCAAAAAAAGCCATTACATCCTGGGGGCCGAACTGGGCCATGGCCCCCCGCAGGAACTTTGCCCCCCGCACAGCGGCGGCAGCGGCTTCCTCCGGAGCGCAGTTATTTGTCACGTTGCAGCGGCCCTTGCCGGTAATACGCAGCTTGCGCCCCATCTGCCTGTTTTTTTCAAACAGCGCCACCCGCTTTCCCTGGCCGCCGCACATCCCGGCGGCCATCATCCCCGCAGGCCCGCCGCCTACCACAATTGCGTCAAACTCTCCCTTCATGCCTTTGCTCACGTGTTTTTCTCATCCACCTTTTCATAAACTCCATACTCGTCCCAAATAGATTCAATGCTCCGCAGCGTGTCCGCCACCTCCTGGTGCTTGCGGATAGCCACTGCCACAACCAGGGCGTTGATAATACTTTGGGGGCCTACCAGGGAGTCCACAAAGGAAACCATATCGCTCCTTGCCAGCAGCAGGTGGGCAGCATGTTCCGCTAAGGGGGACAGGGGGCTGTCCGTAATAGCCACAGTGACCATGTGCCGGTCAGAGGCATAGCGCAGGGTTTTTGCCGCCTTTTTTGAATACCGGGGGAAGCTGATGGCAATCACCGCGTCCCCCTCCCCGGCCCGGATAATCTGTTGTAAAATAGTGGCCTCGCTGGTGGCCTCTACCAGATGCACTGTGTCGAAAATCAGCCGCAGATAGTGGGCCAGGAAGGAAGCCAGGGCAAAGGAACTGCCCGCCCCCAGCACATAAACTTTCCTGGCCTTTGCCAGGGCGTCTGCGGCCCGGTTAAAGGCTTCCCGGTCAATATTCTCCCGGGTGCGCTTTAAAATGTCAATATCCTGTTCCAGCACCGCGTCCAGAAGCTTGTCCGGCCCTATGTTCTGGCTGGTCATTTCCAGGCGCTGGACGCTGGTGAGCTTGCTGCGTATCATCTCCTGCATGGCCTGCTGCAGGGCCGGGTATCCGGCATAGCCTATTTCTGTGGCAAAGCGCACCACAGTGGACTCGCTTACCCCCACTGTGGCCCCCAAGCGGGACGCCGTCATAAACGCCACCTTGTCCGGGTGCTCCTGGATATACCGGGCAATGGCCCGCTGGCCTTTGGAAAAAACCGCACTCTTGCTGCGGATCCTTTCAGAAAGCTGACTGTTCATAGTCCCTCCCATTTTGCAAAAAAGAAAATTTCCTCTTCATGCTTCATTCTAAGGCTTTATCCTGCAAAAAGCAAGAGGATTTCCGCCAAATTCTGCTCTGCAAAGGATTTTTTTGCAAGCTGCCCAGCCTGTTTGCCCAGGCGCGCCTGCTGGCGCTCTGGGGGCCTCCAACGCCTCCGGCGGCTTAAGGGGGTTTTTTGAGGAAAAATCCCCTTAAGAATCCCCAAAACCTTTGCGTATCGGCAACGCGGTTAAAAGGCGGCAAAAACGGGAGGGCTGCGCCCTCCCGCCTTTTGTTGTGCAGTTTTAAGGCTGTGCGGTAAAGTGCTTCACCACGCAGGTGCCGTCTCCCAAGTCGGCCCACTGCCGGGCAGAGAGGTCAAGGCCTGCCTGCATCAGCACGCCACCGGCATACACCTCTCCGGTTTCCTCGTCTTTATAGAGCCTGTCCGGGTCAAGGCCTTGCAGGCGCTGCACCTGGTATACCTTGCCCGGCCTGCGCATAATCACCCGGGTGTACAGTGCCTCGCTCTTGTCAGGGCTTACGAACATCCAGTCGCAGAAATGGGGGTTCTCTGTGGGGGTGTTCAGGCGGTACAGGTCGCCGTAATGGGTGAGGTTGTAATACTTGTGATAGTCTGCCACCTGCGCCCGCACAGCTTCCTTTTCCTCCTCTGTGAGAAGCCGGGGATCCAACTCATAGCCAAAGGTGCCCCACATGGCCACTGCCGCCCGGGTGTTGATGTCTGTGCGGAGATTTGCGGAAACATGGGCGCCCATGGAGGAGGCGGGATAGCACAGGGAGGCCCCGAACTGGATGGAAAGCCTCTCGATGGCGTCTGTGTTGTCGCTGGCCCAGATCTGGGGGGAATAGTACAACATGCCGGGGTCGAACCGGCCGCCTCCAGAGGAGCAGTTCTCCAGCAGGATGTGGGGGAAGGCGGTGGTAATCCTGTCCATCAGGTCGTATACCCCCAGCACGTAGCGGTGGAAAAACTCCCCCTGGCGCTCCGGGGGCAGGGACAGGCTGGCGGCCTCGCTGATATGCCGGTTGCAGTCCCATTTGATGTATTCGATGTTGTTCTGGGAAATAACATCATACATCTGCTGGAAAATGTTGTCCCGCACGTCTTTGCGGGTCATGTCCAGCACACACTGGTGGCGGGAAAGGGACTTCTCCCGGCCCGGGGCGCACACAGCCCAGTCCGGATGGGCGCGGTACAGGTCGCTGTCCGGGTTTATCATCTCCGGCTCATACCAGATGCCAAAGGACACACCCAGGTCGTTTACCCGCTTAATAAGGCTTTGCAGGCCCCCTTTAAGCTTCTCCTCGTTTACCTGCCAGTCTCCCAAAGCCCGGAAATCGTCGTGCCTGTCCCCAAACCAGCCGTCATCCATCACCAGCATCTCAATGCCCAGATCTTTCGCTGCTTTGGCAAATTCTACCAGCTTCTCGTCGTCAAAGTCAAAGAAAGCCGCTTCCCAGCTATTGATCAGCAGCGGACGCTTTTTCTTGGCCCAGGCGCTGCGCATCAGGTGCTCTATATAGAACTTATGGAAGGTGCGGCTCATGCCTCCAAGGCCCTCATTGGAATATGCCAGCACTGCCTCCGGGGTGGTGAAAATTTCCCCCGGCTCCAGGCGCCAGCGGAAGTCCGCGGGGTTTATGCCTGCAAGCACCCGGGTGGCGCCCCGGTCATCCACCTCCATATCAATGGCAAAGTTGCCGCTGTATATCAGGTTCAGGCCGTACACCTCGCCTGACTCCTCCCCTGCGCCCTGGGTCGCCAGCGCCATAAAGGGGTTGTGGTTGGGGCCTGTCATGCCGCGCTTGGACTGTATCCCCTGCAGGCCATGCTGCAAGGGGTGGCGCACCGCGGTATTCTCCTTGGCCCAGCGGCCGTGAAGGTGTATGCAGTCAAAGCCCATGCCCGGCAGCTCCAGGCAGGCGCTGTAAGCCCGCTCTAGATCTACAGGGGCCTGCCCCCTGTTTTCCAGGCGGGCGCTGCGGGTTATCACGTCAAAGTCCGCGAAAACTGTGTACAGCAGGAAGGCGCGCACCCCTGTCACTTTATCTGTAAGCTCAATTTCCAGGGTCTGGGCCTTGCCCTCTTCCCCAAAGGCGGCAGGCAGGCCGGAAAGGCCGGGCTTGCCGGGGAGAATCCGGTGGGACACATAGTGCATGTCCGTCACTGTATCCCCCTTTTCCCCCCGCACAGAAAGGGCGGAGATGCGGAAATCTCCGGCCCCGTTGCAGGGGAACTCCAAGGGGGCGATGTCCAGGGAGAAATACGGATCATCCACGTAGGGGTTCTGGGGGCTTAGGGAATCGTACACCCCTCTAAAGGCATTTTTTTCCAGGCCCTGCAGGGAGGAAAGCTTTTTCCCGTAATACAGGTGGACTAAATACCCCCCTTCGTTTATTTGGAACGCATAGGTGGAGTTTTTAGAATCTAACTGGAACAGGCGGGATTCTTCGTGAAATTTGATTTGCATAAACAGCGCCCCTTTCATAAGGCAGGTTTTTGAGTGGAGTTTCTGTACTTTATGGATAATGGCTTAAGGCCGTGGGACGCTGTCCCACACTCTGCAAATCCTTTTGAAAAAGGATTTGATTCTAAAACTTACTTTTATACATGTAAGAGGCTTCGGCTTTGAAAGGAACGCTCGAAGCGCGGAACTAAAAAACAATTGCAAAAAAGTGATTTTAGGGTCAAACCATTCCCAAAGGGAATGGTTCCCTTTCTTTAAAAAGGAGTTCCACGACCCTACGGCCTTTCAAATAACCCTGCTGGCAGGCGGATATCCTCTTTCGGCACCTTGTCCCAGGAGAAAAGAGGAAGCAGCTCCTGGGGGGAGGCAGGCCGGGGAACCGGCAGCAGCCCGGCGCAGCAGGCCAGGCGGCCTGTGATGTCCCTGGGGGAAAAGCCTTTTTCCAGCAGGGCCGAAAGGCTTATGTCCCCGTCCCGCTTGGAAAGCCGGCGGCCGTCCGGGGCCAGCAGCAGGGGGGTGTGGAAATACGCCGGAGGCGTAAAGCCCAGCAGTTCATAGAGGTATAGCTGCCGGGGGGTGGAGGAAAGGAGATCCCGCCCACGCACCACCTGGGTAACCCCCATGGCGGCATCGTCCGCCACCACTGCAAGCTGGTACGCAAACACTCCGTCAGAGCGGCGGAGGATAAAGTCCCCGCACTCTTTTTGCAGGTTCTGCCGGATTTCCCCATAGTGCCCGTCCTGAAAGGCAATCTCCCTGTCCGGCACCACCAGGCGCAGGGCAGGAGGGCGCTTTTCAGCAAGCTTCTCTGCTTCCTCTGGGGAAACCTGCCGGCATTTTCCGCTGTACATCAGTTCTCCGTCAGAGGCGTGGGGGGCGCTGGCAGCGTGCAGTTCTGCCCGGGAGCAGAAGCAGGGATATAGAAGCCCTTTGCATTGGAGCTTTTGCAGCAGGCCTTCATAGTAGGCTGTGCGCTGGCTTTGGCAGTATGGCCCCGGCTCTCCCGCCGCCAGGCCCCCTTCGTCCCAGGTAAGGCCCAAAAGGAGCAAGTCCTTCAAAAGCTGCCGGGTGTAGGCTGGCTTTGCCCGTTCCACGTCCAAGTCCTCTATGCGCAGGATAACCCGCCCCCCGTCCTTCCGGGCGGAGAGCCAGGCAAGCAGCGCGCACAAAAGATTTCCCAGGTGCATCCTGCCGCTGGGGGTGGGAGCAAAACGGCCCACCGTTTCTTTCTGGCTGCCCATTTATTTCTGCTTTGTATTGGCGTAATCCGCCACAACCGGCATACCGCAAAGATACCGCCTCACCATGTCCAGGGCCTGGGAGGCCGCGCAGTGCCGGTGCCATTCCCTGCTCTTAGTGCGGCCGATGGGGCTGCGCTTTGTCACCCAGGTGTCTTTGCCATCGGAGAGGGCAATATAAATCAGGCCCACCGGCTTATCGGCTGTGCCCCCCTCCGGTCCGGCAATGCCTGTAATGCCAACCCCCAGGTCGCTGCCCGAGGCCTTTACAATGCCCTCTGCCATGGCCCGGGCCGTTTCCTCGCTGACAGCGCCATGGCGCTCCAAAATGTCATGGGGAACGCCTAAAAGGGCTTCTTTGGCGGCGTTTGCGTAGGTGACGCAGCCCATGTCGAACACAGTGGAGGAGCCGGGGATATCTGTCAGACGCTTAGAAAGCAGCCCCCCTGTGCAGGATTCGGCGCAGGCAAGCTTTTTCCCCTGCTTTAATAGCTCCTGCACCACCAGCTCCTCCAGGGATCCGATGTCCAGGCTGTACACAAAATCCCCCAGCCGCCGCCTGATTTCAGAAATCAAAGGCTGGCACATTTCATCTGCCGTTTTAGCGTCAGGCGCCTTGGCGGTCACCCGCAAAAGGCACTCCCCCTCCTTAGCATAAGGGGCCAGGGTGGGATTTTCCCCGTCCATTAAATCGTCCATCATCTGGGCCACAGGGGCCTCCCCCCGGCCGTAAATATGGATGTTGTGGGAGACAATCACCGACTCCTGGCCTTTAGCCAGATAGGGTACGGCATAGTTATGGAGCATGGGGGCAAGCTCGGAGGGCGGCCCTGGCAACATAATGATGGTGCAGCCGTTTTCTGCCTGGAAGGCGCAGCCAGGGGCAGTGCCGTTGTCATTTTGCAGTACAGTACAGCCCTCAGGCAGCCAAGCTTGCTTTGCTTGGTTCTCGCTGACATGCTTTTCATTAAAATAATTTTCAATTCTGCGCAGGCTCTCCTCATGGAGGGCAAGCTTCTTTCCGGCTGCCGCCGCGGTAGTCTCCTTTGTCAGATCGTCGGTGGTAGGCCCCAGGCCCCCTGTCATAATAAGCAGATCGCTGCGGGAGATGGCAGTCTCCACAGCGTAGCGCAGGCGGTCTGCGTTGTCCCCCACCACCGCGGAGTACAGCAGGTTGATGCCCAGGCCCGACAGCGCCTGGGCCACAATGGCGGCGTCTGTGTTTACCACCTGGCCCAGCAGCAGCTCAGTGCCAACAGAAATAATTTCAGCGTTCATGTGTATTCCTCCTTTTTGCAGGCCCTGCCCTGCACCCGCTTAAGGAACTTTTTTGGAAAAAAATTTCCTTAAGAACCTTCAAAAAACTTTGCCTGTGCGGCCTCCGCTGTCATGGGTGTGAAATTCCAGTCCATAACGCCTCCTTTATGGGTTCACCTTGTCTAAGCCCCCATGAATGACGGTGGGGGAAAAGGCGCTGATTTCATCATACAGCAGGCCTTTCGGAATATCGTTCCAGAGATAGATTTTTTTGCCCTCCATAAAGGCTTCATACAGCTCCAGGAAGGTGGAGCCGCCAATATAGTTTTCCTGGCCGTTTTTGTCGAAGTTCAGGGCCAGCACCGCGTCCATCTGCCGCACCCGTTCCCGGCTGCGGCGGAACAACTCGCTTTTCATGCGGCTGTGCTCCCCCGGCCCCTTGGCATACCACTGGCTTTCCGCCTCGGGCCTGTCGTGGGTGAAAGGGATATAGACCTCCCAGCCTAATTCCTCCAGCCGCGCCTTGGCAGACGCAAGCTGGGAATAAAAAGCCTTGCTGCAAATGAGAAATATTTTTTTCATGGCTTTCTCCCTTTCCTTGAAAAAACGGCGCGGCCCAAAAGCCACGCCGTTCCCAAATCCAACCTATAAATCCAGCAAAACCGGAAACGCGTCCGGCACGCGATGGCTCGCGTAAACGTGGCACACAGTGACCGGCGAAAGATGCCCATCTATGCGCCCCGCGTCTTGGGCGCAAAGCGTTTTGTCACGCTGCCTATTTTACCATGCTGGCGATTTCTTCGGCGAAGTTGTCCTCGCGCTTCTCCAGGCCCTCGCCCTTCTCAAAGCGGGTGAACCCGGCAATCTTGATTTCGCCGCCCAGCTCCTTGGCAACGCCGTCCACATACTGCTTCACGCTCATGCTGCCGTCCTGCACATAGGCCTGGTCAACAAGGCAGATTTCCTTGAAGAACTTGGCGATCCGGCCCTTTACGATGTTCTCCAGCACATTGGCAGGCTTGTTCTTGTTCTTCTCGTCCTCAGCAAGCTGCTGCTTGAGGATTTCCTTCTCCTTCTCCACCCGCTCGGCAGGCACAGAAGCCTCATCCAGATACTCGGGGTTGAGAGCGGCAATCTGCATAGCCACATTGTGGGCGCAGGTCTTAAAGGCGTCGTTTGCGGCGATTTCATCGCTGGTTTCAAACTTCACGATAACGCCGATACGGCCCCCGGCGTGTACATAAGAGGTGACAACGCCCTCAAAACGGTCGAAGCGGCGCACCTTGATGTTCTCCCCAATGGTGAGGATCTTTTCCTTCAGCAGGGCGTCCACCGTCAGCTCGCTGCCCTCGGCCTTGCACTGGAGCAGGGCCTCTACGTCAGCGGGGTTCTGATGGATGATGGTGTCAGCACAAAACTTCACAAAGGCCTGGAACTCGGCGTTTTTGGCAACGAAGTCGGTTTCGGCGTTGACCTCCACCACCACAGCCACCTTGCCGCAGTCGCTGACAGCCGCATAGGCTACGCCCTCGGCGGCAATGCGCCCGGCCTTCTTTACGGAAGCGGCAAGGCCCTTCTCCCGCAGCAGGTCAATGGCTTTGTCCATGTTGCCCTCAGCTTCTGTGAGAGCCTTTTTGCAGTCCATCATGCCGCACCCGGTCTTCTCCCGCAGGGCGGCAACGTCTTTAGCAGTAAAATTCATTCTATAATCTCCGTCCTTTCTTCAAACTTCCAGCCAGAGGCTTTGCCTCCACGCAAGGAGGGCCATTCTTCCCTTCCCCGCGTTTTGGCAGGCGAACTATCTATAACATATATGCGTGGGAAATTACTTTGGAATTATTCCCCGGCCTCAGGGGCGGGAGCCTCTTCCTCAGCGGCTTCTTCCCGGGCAGCAGCGCCCATCTGGCCCTCGCGGCCCTCGATGACAGCGTCTGCCATGGCGCCGGCAATCAGCTTGACAGCGCGGATGGCGTCGTCATTGCCAGGGATAACATAGTCGATTTCGTCAGGATCGCAGTTGGTGTCCACAATGGCCACAATGGGGATGTGCAGCTTCTTGGCTTCTGCCACAGCAATGCGCTCCTTGCGGGGATCCACAATGAACAGGGCGCCAGGGAAAGCTTTCATCTCCTTGATGCCGCCCAGGAACTTCTCCAGCTTCTCAATTTCAAGCTGCAGCTTGCTGACTTCCTTCTTGGGAAGCAGATCAAAGGTGCCGTCCTCTTCCATCTTGCGAAGCTGGGCAAGGCGCTGGATGCGGGTGCGGATGGTGGTGAAGTTTGTGAGCATGCCGCCCAGCCACCGGGCGTTTACATAGTATGCGCCTGCGCGGGTGGCTTCTTCCCGGACAGAGTCCTGGGCCTGCTTCTTGGTGCCCACAAACAGGATGTTCTTGCCCTCGGTGGCCAGATCCCGGACAAAATTGTAGGCTTCCTCCAGCTTGCGCACAGTTTTCTGCAGGTCAATAATGTAGATACCGTTGCGCTCCGTGAAAATGTAGGGAGCCATTTTGGGGTTCCACCGGCGGGTCTGGTGGCCGAAGTGAACGCCGGCCTCCAAAAGCTGCTTCATAGATACAACTGCCATGTTACAAATACCTCCTTGGTTTTTTCCGCCGCCGCAGGGGCTTTTTTGGGGCAGACCCGGGGCAAACCCGGGCACCAATCCAAGCCTGCGGCGTGTGTTTTGCTGTAACCGCTTTATTTTACCACAGCCCCCCTGAAAAAATCAAGGGTTTTCACAGGTTTTCCCTAATAAAAAGAAGAGCCGGGAAAAACCCGGCCCTTCCAAGGGTTCGCATATGCGTTAAAAATCGCAGGGCTTTACTTCGCCAACTGCTTCACTGCCACCTCCAGCAGATCCACACACTGTTCCACTGTGAAGCGGGAGGTGTCCAGCACCATGTCATAGTTTTGCAGGTCGTCCCAGCGCTTGTTGGAATAGAAATTGTAATAGTTGGCACGCTGCTTATCCTTCTTGGTGACAAAATCCGGGGCACGCTTGGCCTCGCAGTCCCCCAGCTCCACCGCCCGCCTGACCCGGTAGGCCTTGTCGGCGTGGATAAAGACATTCAGGCAGTTTTCATGCTCCCGGAGGATGTAGTCCGCGCAGCGGCCCACCACCACGCAGGGGCCTTCTGCCGCCGCCTTTTTGATGATATCCGACTGAATGATAAACAGCTTGTCATTGATGGGCATCTCGTTTACACCGGGAATTCTAGCCCCAAAGGCATAGCTGCCCATAACCATGGAATACAGCAGGCTGCTGGTGGCCTTTTCGTCCGCGTCGGCAAAAACCTCCTCGGAAAGGCCGCTCTGCTTTGCCGCCATGGCAATCAGGGCTTTGTCGTAAAAGGGGATTTCCAGGCGCTTTGCCAGCATCTCTCCCACATCGCGCCCGTCGCTTCCGTATTGGCGCGCAATCGTAATAACCGGTAACATACAATTCCTCCTTATCTGAAAAAAGCTTCTAAACCACCCACAGCTCCCGGCAGGGTTTCTCTGGCTGCCCCGTGCCGATTTCTGTGTTTTTCGCACGAATTATCTGGATTTATAAGAGAATTTCTATAAATTTCCTCTATATTTATGATACACGCTTTCTGCTGAAAAGTCAAGCCGCCCCTTCCGTTTTAGACAGGAATATTTTTTCCATCAGGCGAAAAATATCCGCCAGCCAAAAGGGCGGCTGGCGGGCAAATGGGGTTAGAGCGTGTTCACATAAGTTGAATATGCAGATTTTCGAGGGGATTTTGTGGGATTCAAGGCAGGAACCGCAAGAAAGGCGAACGTTTGAAAAACGTTTTCGCATCTTCGAGGATTCCTAACACAGAATCCCATGAAATAACCCGAAAAGATGCGTGTGATTGCTTTATGTGAACATGCTCTAGGGCTTCTTATACCTCCGGCGGGGTTTCCTCTGGCTTTGCCGGGGGCGGGGCCACGTTGGTGCGGTAACGCATGAGTATCACTGCCACCTGCGCCCGCAGGGCTTTGGCATTGGGGGAGAGGGTGGTGCTGCCAGTGCCTTGAATCAGTTTTTCCGCGCAGGCCCACTGGAGGGCGCGGTATCCTGCGGGGCTGGTATACTTGGCGTCCACAAAGCGATCCAAGCTGGCGGCCTTGTTGACGTTTACCGCATTGTAGCGGGAATAGTTATAGAAAATGATGGCAAGCTGTTCCCGGGTCAGGGCATCGTTTGGCCCAAAGCGCCCGTTGCCATAGCCCTGTACAATATGCTCGGAATTTGCCCAGCGGATAGCGTCGTAATAATATTCATCCTCGTCCACATCTGTAAAGGGGTTGGTGCTCCACACCTTAGGCTCCCCTTCCATGCGGTAGAGGATGGTCACCATCATGCCCCGGGTTATGTTGCTGGTGGGAGAGAAAAGGGTGTTTGTGGTGCCCTTCATCAAGCCTTCGTTGTACACATATTTTACGGCAGTGACATACCAGGCATACTCGCTTACATCACTGAAGGGGTTTTCATCCTTATCCGAAAGGGAGGTGACAATGAGCTTGCCGGACACGTACTTGATGGCGGGGTTGTAGTGATCCATATCCGGCACCATGGCCCCGTCTATCAGGATTTCAAACTCCCCGTCGCTGATGGAATCCGCCACAGTGGCATATTTCATGGTGGGAGGGAATTTCAGCTCGTCCCCCTCCGCAAGCCCGGTAACCGTATAGTCCACGTCCAGCACAGGCCGGCTTAAATCCGGCACCGGATCGTCCACTTTGATTTTGCGCTCCATGGCAGTGACGGTGACAATGGCCTTTGTAATGGTGAACTGGCTGGTCCAGCTTCCGGTGAAGTCCCCGTCCGCCTCGGGAATGCTGAGGGTAACTGTATAGTCCCCAGGCTCTGTAGGCGGCTCCTCCGTAGGCCCGTAATCTGTACCGTGAATGCCTTCATAGGAGTGATCCAGTTCAGAAGCTTCATACTTGGGCATTTCTGTCCCGGCAGTTCCCTCTGTTTGGGAATATTGGGGCATCCCCGCATACCCCAGCAGGGGCGTGCCGTCATAGGGCGGGGAAACCGGCTCCAGGCCTGTGATGGTAATACCGGTTTTGTCATCGCTGTACACCTGCAGCGTGAGTGAAAAGTCGTTGAAATTTTCAGACTCAATTAACAGGATGATTTTAGCAACCCTGTTTCTGCCGTCGTGGTTTGCTTCAGAAATTTCCAGCGTGAGTTCATTCTTGGTGATATCAATATTAATCTTACCCTCATCCTGGGGCTTATTGCTCCCGCTGAAAAACGCGTTGGCAAAAACTTCAACTATTTGAATGGCGGGGGTTATTGTGCCATACTCCTGTCCGGAGGGCAGGGCGGGCAGCAGCTCTTCCAGGGCATATCTATATATGTGGGCGCGTCTGTTGCGCACTGTAAGCGTAGGGCTGGCACTGGAAACAGGGGCGGAAGCTTTTGTAATTTCTGCCGGAACCTCTGCGCTTCCGGATTTCAGCGTATAGTTTCCTTTAGCGTCCCCTGTTATGTTAATATTCATACCCAAAAGGGTACGTGCTCCCACCTTGGAAGAATCAAAGCTGAAAGTGCCTATAAAGGAAACGAGGTCATAATCATTCGGACAAATACCGCTCGCCTGTAAATCAAAAGGAGAGTCTCCTTCTGGTTCATACGCAGACGTGCCATCGTAAGGCTTTTTAATGCCAGTGCGCAACGTGGGGGCAACTTCTTTCTGCTTAATGTCAAAAACAAGCTCAGCTTCATGCTTCCCGCTTGCCAAACGGCTTTCGAGGGTGGAACTGGTGTCAGGCGTTGGATCCGGATCCGGCGCTGTCACCGTGACGGTTACGCGCAGGGTATAACTTCCCACATCCTTGGGCGCAGACACAGAACTGGCGCTTGAACCCGGATTTCTGCCGACATACCACTTTTTATCTATATCAACATGAATCTCCTCGTCTGTAGGAGCGGCAAAATCCCCTTCTGCCGTCTTAAAAATCAGGTTTTCCTGCTGCACGTCAACAGGTTCTGCTGAGTATATCTTGTGGCCCATGTCTGCCTTGTAGGAAAGTGTAAAATCTACTCCTGTAATTTCCGCTATTTTTTCCTTGGGCAGAGGAGTAGTCGGATCGGAACCATCCGCCGCGAAAGCCCCTATAGGGCACAGGGACAGGCACAGGGCCAGCGCGGTGATGATACTGAGCAATCGTTTTTTCATAGCGCATCCTCCTGAAGCAATTCATTTGTTGCGCCCCCGTTTCGATGAGGGAACAGGCTTTTGCAGCCACGGGGGGGATTTTCATTGAACTAATTATACACCCTTCCAGTGGAAAAGTCTACCGGAAGGGTGTCAGAAAAGGCTGGAAAATCCTGCCTATTCCTCCTGGGCAAGAGGTTCTTCCCGGGGCGGGGGAAGGAGCCGGGAAAACCGCATCACAGATCCGCTATAGGGCAGCACTACCTGCACCGTACCCAGGTGGCTTCCCAGCACAGGAACCGCCCCTGTGAAATCCAGCCCCAGGCCTTTAATGCTCTGGGGCCTGCCGCTGCGGTTTGCCACCAGCAGCAGGCTTTCCCGGGTGGTTTCTGTGAAAATATACCGCTCGAAAACCAGCAGATTGTTCTCGGCCCGAAGGGTGCGGTAAGCCCCCTGGGCCAGGATGTCCTTGTGGGCAAGGCGCATACGACCCAGGCCCTTATACCATTCTATCAGGTCTTTGTCCTCCCTGCCCCAGGGGAAGCAAGCGCGGCAGAAGGGATCCCGATACCCTTCTGCGCCGGCCTCGTCCCCATAATAGATGCAGGGCACCCCAGGCAGCAGGTACTGTATCAGGGAGGCAAGCCGCAGCCGCTGGAGGGCCAGGGTGCGCTGTTCCTCTGTCAAGCGCTGGGCTGCCTGCCACTCCCGTCCCCGGCCCCCGGCAGGCTCGCCCCCCAACATGGTGAGGATACGCTCGGTGTCGTGGGTGCCCAGATGGTTCATCAGCAGGTGCAGGCACTGGGGCGGGTAATTCTCCACAATATTCTCTACAATCTCTTTAAATTCCCGGGGATCCGCTCCCAGCATGAAGCCCAGAACCGCGTCCCGGAAGGGGTAGTTCATCACTGTGTCAAGCTGCCCCCCTAAAAGATACCGCCTGCGCACGCCATAGGCAGATTTATTGGAAGCGTCCTCCCACACCTCCCCCAGCACCAAGGCATCCTCTTTTTCCTCTTTGGCCGCGGCGGCGAGCCTGTCTAAAAACAGGTCGGGCAGTTCGTCGGCTACGTCCAACCGCCAGCCCGAAGCCCCGGCCCGAAGCCACTTGGGCACAATGCCGCCAGGGCCGTTGATATAGGCGTTAAAGCTTTCGTTTGTCTCCTGCACATTTGGCAGGGTGTTGAAGTTCCACCAGCAGTCGTAACCGTCGGGCCATTTGTAGAAGGAATACCAGGGGGCATAGGGGGAATCCTGGGACTGGTACGCACCCTCTGTGCCATAGCGGCCGGACTTGTTGAAATACAGGCTGTCGCTGCCTGTATGGCTGAACACCCCGTCCAGAATAATCCGGATGCCCTGCTCTTTGGCCCTTTGGCACAGCTCTTTAAAATCCTCCTCTGTGCCCAGGAGGGGATCGATTTTCGAGTAATCCGCCGTATCGTACCGGTGGTTGGAGTGGGACTCGAAAATAGGGTTCAGATACAGGCAGGTGACGCCCAGCTCTTTCAAGTAGGGCAGGGCGTCCTGTATGCCCCGCAAATCCCCGCCGAAAAAGTCGGAATTGGTAACCTCCCCCTGCTCGTTGGGCCGCCATTCCGGCTGCTCGTGCCAGTCCATATGGAAGCTGCGGCCATAGGGGATTTCCCCCTTGGGGCTGCCCGAACGGGCAAAGCGGTCGGGGAGAATCTGGTACATAATGCCCCCCAAAAGCCAGGAAGGCGTGGTGAAGCGGTGGTCGTATACCGTCATCTGCCACTGGTTGGTGCCACCGAACACCCCTGTGCCGCCCTCGCCCCGGTAGATGGTCAGGATGCCCCGGCAGGTATGGATTTCAAAGTGGTAAAAGTACAGCCCCGGCTTTTCGGGGGTAAACTCGCACTCCCACCACTCCCGGTTCTCGCCGTTCATCCCGCACCAGAACATGTCCCAAACCAGGGCTTCCCCACCTTCTGGCTGTATAACCAGGTGGGCCGAGGTACAGCTTAAGGGACGATCCAGGGTAATGCGGAAATGCACCCCCTGCCCGTCGGCTACGGCCCCTGTAGGATTGCGGTATTTACGGCTTCTGGAATTGAACATGCTTGTTATCTCTCCTTTAAGGCTTTGGGGGCGTTGCCCCCAAACCCCCACAACCCCTTTTGAAAAAGGGGTTGATCCTAAAACTAAGATACCTTATTGTCTTGTGGAAAGCAGGCCCTTCTCTATATATAGACAGTATATGCTTCCCTAAAGCAGGTCAGCCCCGCCCAAAGTGAAGGTTTTGGGGGTTCTTAGGGGGAGTTTTCCTTAAAAACTCCCCCTAAGCCGCCGGAGGCAGGGGCAGCAACCAGGTTACTGGAAGTACCGCACGCCGGACTCGAAGAGAAGCTGATCCTTTTTGCCCGGCACATTTTTGTAGAGGTTCTTCCCCTTGCGCTCGGAGTGGCCCATTTTGCCGAATATCCTGCCGTCAGGGCTGGTGATGCCCTCAATGGCGCACACTGAACCGTTGGGATTCCAGCGGATGTCCCCGCTGGGCGCGCCCCCCGCGTCTACATACTGGGTGGCAATCTGCCCGTTTGCAATCAGGGCCTTCAGGGCCTTTTCGTCTGCCACAAACCGCCCCTCCCCATGGGACACAGGAATGGCGTATACATCCCCGGGGGCTGCCCCTGCGAGCCAGGGGGATTTCACGCTTGTCACCCGGGTGTATACCATCCGGGACACATGGCGGCCCAGGGTGTTGAAGGTCAGGGTGGGATCGTCCTCTTTAGGCTCGGTAATCTTTCCATAGGGCACAAGCCCCAGCTTGATTAAAGCCTGGAAGCCGTTGCAGATGCCCAGCATCAGGCCGTCCCGCTTCTCCAGAAGGTCTGTGACAGCCTGGGCAATGCGGGGGTTGCGGAAAGTGGTGGCAATAAACTTGCCAGAGCCTTCCGGCTCGTCGCCGCCGGAGAAGCCCCCGGGCAGCATGACAATCTGGGCCTCGTTTACAGCCTTTTCCATGCGGGCAATGGTTTCCTCAATGTCCTGGGGGGAAAGATTTTTCACCACCAGGATATCTGTCTCAGCCCCTGCCTTCTGGAAGGCCCGGGCCGTATCTATCTCACAGTTTGTGCCGGGGAACACCGGAATAAACACCCGGGGCTTAACTGTTTTAATGGCAGGCCCCGGCTTTTTCTCCCGGCTTTCATACAGGGGCACGTCCGCTGCCACAGGCATTTCCTCCGCAAGGTTTGGGAACACCTTTTCCAGGGTGCCGTTCCAGATGGCGGCAAGCTCCTCCATGGGCATTTTCCCGCCGTCCAGCTCCACGCAGCCTTTGCCAGTGGTGCTGCCCAGCAGGATGCCATCCTTTACCTCTGCCTCGCTGGAAAGGGCAGCAACCAGTGCGCCGGCCTTGGGGGCATAGAGGGCTTCCCGGCTTAATCCAGCCGCAAACTTGAAACCCAGGCCGCTGCCAAAGCACATGCGCATACAGCAGGCGGCCGCGCCCCCTTCCCGCACCACGCCGCAGGCGGTGATGTCCCCGCAGTCCATGTGCTGCAGCACGCAGGTGTAATACGCCTTCAGCTTTTCCCAGTCCGGCATACCGTCCTTGTCCTCGGGCAGGGGCAGCAGCACCAGCCTTGTCCCCGGCTCCTGCACGCAGGCAGACAGGGTTCTGCTGGCCTTTGTCATGGAAAGGGCAAAGCTTACCAGGGTGGGAGGCACGTCCAGGCTTTCAAAGGAGCCGGACATGCTGTCCTTGCCGCCAATGGCAGGCAGGCCCATATGGAGCTGGGCGGAAAGCGCCCCTAAAAGGGCTGCGGCAGGCAGGCCCCACCGCTTGGGATCCTCGTGGAGGCGGGGGAAATATTCCTGGAAGGTGAGCCTGGCTTTTAAGGGATCGGCCCCTACAGCGCACAGCTTAGAAAGGCTTTCCACCACTGCGTAGGCCGCGCCCATGTAGGGCGACCACTTGGCGATGCCGGGGATGTACCCGTAGGCCATAGCGGTGCAGTTGTCTGTCTCCCCTTCTAAAAGGGGTACCTTTGCCACCATGGCTTCCTCGGGGGTAAGCTGGTTTTCCCCGGCAAAGGGCATCAGCACCGTACCCGCGCCGATGGAGGCGTCGAACCGCTCAGAAAGGCCCTTCTGCCCGCACACCTCCAGCCGGGCCATGTTGGTTTTCAATGCTTCCAAGCCCTCTTTGCCCTCTAAAGCCGCCGGGACGGCTTCCCGGTAGCAGGGGCCTTGGGGGGCGGAGATTGCCGCCTTTGCCCGCTGAGTGACGCCGTTTGTGTCCAGGAAGGCCCGGGAAAGGTCTACAATGCCGTCCCCCTGCCAGGCCATTTTCAGCCTGGGGGACTCTGTCACCGCCGCCACAGGGGTGGCCTCCAGGTTCTCCTCATGGGCCAGGGCCTGGAACTTCTCCACGTCCTCCGGGGACAGCACCACAGCCATGCGCTCCTGGGATTCAGAGATGGCAAGCTCTGTGCCGTCCAAGCCCTCATATTTTTTTGTCACCTTGTCTAAATCTATTTCCAGCCCCGGGGCCAGTTCCCCAATGGCCACGCACACGCCTCCCGCGCCAAAGTCGTTGCAGCGCTTGATAAGCCGGGCGCAGTCTTTATTCCGGAAAAGCCGCTGGAGCTTCCGCTCTGTAGGCGGGTTGCCCTTCTGCACCTCGGCCCCGCACACCTCCACAGACTTTTCTGTGTGGGCCTTGCTGGAGCCTGTGGCCCCGCCAATGCCGTCCCGGCCTGTGGCCCCGCCCAAAAGGACGATAACATCCCCGGGGGCAGGCTCTTCCCGGCGCACGTTCTCCTTGGGGGAGGCCCCCACCACCGCGCCGATTTCCAGCCGCTTTGCCACATAGCCTGGGTCATACAGCTCTGTCACCTGGCCGGTGGCAAGGCCAATCTGGTTGCCGTAGGAGGAATATCCCGCCGCGGCCCCGGTGGTAATTTTCCGGCTGGGCAGTTTGCCGGGCAGGGTTTCAGAGAAGGGCAGGGTGGGATCCCCAGAGCCTGTCACCCGCATGGCCTGGTATACATAGGCCCGGCCTGACAAGGGATCCCGGATGGCACCGCCCAGGCAGGTGGCGGCCCCGCCGAAAGGCTCTATCTCTGTGGGGTGGTTGTGGGTTTCATTTTTAAACTGGATAAGCCAGGTTTCCACCCGCTCCCCGTCTTTATCTTTGATTTTCACCGGGGCCTCGATGGAGCAGGCGTTTATCTCGTCGCTTACGTCCAAATCAGGCACAAGGCCCTGCTTTCTTAGGTATTTGCCGCCAATGGTGCCCATGTCCATCAGGGAAACGGGCCGATCCGTCTGCCCGTACAGTTCCCCGCGCACCTCCAGGTATTCCCTCAGGGATTTTTCCACCGCTTCCTTTAAGGGGCCTTCCTCTACCTGCACCTCCTCCAGGCGGGTGAGGAAGGTGGTGTGGCGGCAGTGGTCGCTCCAATAGGTGTCGATTACCCGCAGCTCCGTAACCGTGGGATCCCTGTGCTCCTCGTCCCGGAAATAGTCCCGGCAGAAGGCAAGATCCTCCAGAGTCATGGCAAAGCCCATGGAGCCGAAATATTTTTCTAGTTCCGCCTCATCCCATTGGGTGAAGCCCTCCACCCGGGCTACCTTCCCGGGCATGTCCGCTTTCAGATCCAGGGAATCCGGCTTTTCAAAGGAAGCCTCCCTGGCTTCCACAGGGTTTATAAGATAGGCTTTGATTTTCGAGAACCCCGCGTCGTCCACTTCCCCCTTCACGCCAATCACCTTGGCGGAAAGCACCTGGGGCCGCTCCCCCTGGGTGAGAAACTGCACGCACTGGGCAGCGCTGTCTGCCCGCTGGTCATACTGCCCGGGCAGGTATTCCATGGCAAACACCCGGTATTCTGAAGGCAGGGTGAAGCTCTCGGGATACACGTTATCCATAGGCGGCTCGGACAGGACTGTGCGGGCAGCGGCGGAAAACTCCTCCGGGCTGAGGCCCGAGACGTCATACCGGTTGAGAATGCGCACCTCCTCAAGGCCTGTAAGCCCCAGGTTGCGCCGCAGGTCGGCAAGCAGCCCCTGGGCCTCTACGTCAAAACCCTTGCGTTTTTCTACGAATACTCTTGTTACCATACTGGCACTCCCTTTTTCTATAGATAATGGCGTTTATGGGTTTGCTTCCGGGATTCGGGCAGTCGGGCCTGTCCGCGCAAAAAAGCAACTCTTGTGAGGGGGCAGGCCTTTGCCTTTCCCATTTTATCACAAGAGCCGTCATTTATAAAGCGGTTTTACAGTTTTTTTGGAAAAATCCCCTGCCTCACTTCCGGGTGCGCGGCCCCATGTCCCCAATGGACACGGCCACTGTATGCTTGATAGGCTTCCACTCTATGTTCCCGCACACAGCCAGCACCATGGCAAGGCCGAAGGTAAAGACAAAAATGGGATAGGTAAAGGCATACCGTATCTTTTTCCCTCTGGAGCAGTAAATGTTCCGCCACTCCGTAATCAAGGGCAAAAGGCCCATGACAAACATTAAAAGATACGAATTTATCAGGGCGCTAAGTACAGACTGGAAGAAAACCCCCATCTCCTCCCTGGCCCCCAGCATCCCCAGCACGAACATCCCTGTGTTCACCGCAAAGCTGCATACGGTGAGCACGCAGGCCGGGATGGTGGTCATCAAGGTGTCATAGCAGGCAAAGCTGCCGGTGCTTACCAGGGTGCGCAGCAGGCTGCCGCCATGCTTTGCCACTACCTGAAGGTAGCCCTTCACCCAGCGGGAACGCTGGATAATGGACTGCCTGAAGCTGCGGGGCTGCTCGTCATACAATATGGCGCCAGGGCAGTACCGTATCTTTTCCCCTCTGGCAATCAGGTCGGCTGTAAACTCCAAATCTTCTGTCAGCAGGAAATACTCCCAGCCCCCTGTCTTTTCCAGCAGTCGGGGGTCAAAGAGGAATCCTGTGCCGGATACGGCACAGGACACCCCCAGGATATCCCGGGGGCGGTTCATGTACTCCGATTCCCGCAAAAACCACAAGCCATAGCCGGCTGTTATCCAGTTGTCCCCGAAATTCTTGGTGTTCCGATAGCTGGTGACTGCCCTGGCCCCGTCTGCAAACACCTTGTTCATTTCTTCTATGTAATGGGGATCCAGCAGGTTGTCCGCATCGAACACAAAGAAGCCGTCAAACTTTTCCAGGCCCCGCTCCTCGTGTATCTTTCCCAGAAGGAAGCGAAGGGCATAGCCCTTTCCCACCTGGAGCTTATTCTGCCGTTCATACACCACGGCCCCATGGGCGCGGGCTATCCGGGCTGTATCGTCCGTGCAGTTGTCCGCCGCCACAAAAACCTCCACCAACTCTCCGGGATAAGTCTGCCCGGCAATGCTGTCCAGAAGCTGGCCTATCACAGCGCTTTCGTTCCGGGCACAGATCAGCACGCCATAGCGGCACAGCCTTCCGGCCTCCTTCTCTGTCCCCGCCCTGCGCCGGCGGATGATCCGAACCGCGCAGTAAACCGCCTGGTAACAGCAGCAGGCCACAAACAGGGCTGCCACCACGAAATTGATAACAGAAAGAGTTTTCATATTCCTTCGCTCCTCTCAGAGTCTTTTCCAATATATCAATATTAGGAGCGGCTGAAAAATTCCGTTTTCCAGCCGGATTGTTTCCATAAAACAGAGGAAAGGGCTGCCGGAAGCTGCCCAGAGGGCATGCTCTGCCGGACAGGCCTTGCAACTGTATTTAGTCTATGATATTATAATATTGTGAACAAATTAAGACGGACGCAACGAATTTCTTACGAATTTATTAACAAGCTGCCTTTTTCCCTCCATTTGATCCGCCATGGGATGCCAAAACCGCACAGCAAGCCATGAAAAACAGGCTTTTCCGCCTTATGCACGTTCTTAGAACCCGCCTGCCCCAGAGGCTGTTTGAGAGCGGAGAAGGTGCTGAAGTTTGCGCGAATTCTTTTTGCTTCTTCCGGGATTGCCCAGGAACGGCTTGCCAATGGGAAAAGGGGCTTCTTTAAGAATTATAAAACAGGATCCAGATTTTTTTCAAAAAGCTCTTGCTTTTTCCTGTCTTATCGTGTAAAATAATAAAGCAATTTGATTTTGTTTCCGGGCGCTTAGCTCAGCTGGCTAGAGCACCTGCTTGACGTGCAGGGGGTCAGCGGTTCAAGTCCGTTAGCGCCCACCATAAAATCCCGCTTAAACACTAAGTTTGAGCGGTTTTTTTATACTTGGGTTTCGTTCGCAGCCTTACTCATTCTTCCATCCACATTTTCCGTCAAAACCCAGAACAATCTCTTGTTTTCAGGTAACAAATTACTTTTTTTACAAAAAGAGAAGTGCGCCTCATGGCAGTTTGCCTCCTATATTGGTAATATTTTCCTATAATATTTTTTATAGGAGGTTTACCCTATGCGTAAGTACGATGATCTGCTGCTGGCTTATTTGCCCGACCACGCCCGGAAGGTGCGGAAATTGGAGAACCTGACCCAGGAGAAAATGGCGGAAAGGATGCATATGGCCCGGCGCTCTTACAGTGCCCTGGAACGGGGCGAAAACGGCTTTTCTGCCACCTCGCTGCTGATGCTCCTGTCCATGCTGCCAGATGATGAATCTGTCCGCGCGCTTATTAAAGGCTTTATAGAGCAGGTGCAGGCGGCCGAAAATGCGGAGGACACCAATCCGCACCCCTAATGGCCCTGCTGCCATAGAGCCTTTTGTCCCAAACACCGGGACATACTAAATTTAAAAATCCCGCCCCTGCGCTTTTGCAGGCGGCGGGATTTTCCCTTTTCGTTTCAAAACAGTCTGGGAAGCTTTACTTCTCCGGCTCTACCAGGTGGCAGGCTACGAAATGCCCGGGCACAATCTCCTGCAGCACAGGCTTAGATTCCCGGCACTTGTCGCAGGCCCGGGGGCAGCGCCCGGCAAAGTTGCAGCCCTTCGGGGTGTTGATGGGACTGGGCACGTCGCCTGAAATGATAATCCGCTGCTTCTGCGCCTCTGCGCTGGGGTCTGGAATGGGAACAGCGGACAACAGGGCCTGGGAGTAAGGGTGCAGGGTGTTCTGGTACAGCTCGTCAGAGCTTGCCAGCTCCACCACATTGCCCAGATACATTACAGCGATACGGTCGCTGATATACTTCACAATGTTCAGATCGTGGGCAATGAACAGGTAAGTCAGCCCCAGCTTCTCCTGCAAATCATGGAGCAGATTGATAACCTGGGACTGGATGGACACGTCCAGGGCGGAAATCGGCTCGTCACAGACGATAAACTCCGGCTCAATAGCCAATGCCCTGGCAATGCCGATGCGCTGGCGCTGGCCTCCGGAAAACTCATGGGGGAAGCGGTTGGCATGCTCCCGGTTCAGGCCCACCATTTCCAGCAGCTCATACACCCGCTCCTTGCGGCGCTTTTCATCATACATTTTGTGGATAACCATGCCTTCCTCAATGATGGAGGACACGGTCATGCGGGGATCCAGGGATGCATACGGATCCTGGAAGATAATCTGGGCCTTTTTGGCATAGCGGAACCGGTTTGCCCCTTTAGAAAGGTTTAAAACCTCTCCTTTATAGGAAAGCTTGCCGGAGGTGGGGCTGTAAATACCCATAGCCACCCGGCCCAGGGTGGACTTGCCGCAGCCGGACTCTCCCACCAGGCCCATAGTCTCCCCTTTGTGGATATCAAAGGTTACGTGATCCACAGCTTTCAGGGTGCCGCCGGAAACCTTGAAATATTTGCAAATGTCCTCCAGAGAAAGAAGCACTTCCTTTTTGTTCTCAGACATCCTTTTCACCTCTTTCTTCCGCGCTGGGGCAGTCGGGGTGCAGCAGCCAGCAAGAGGCCGTATGGCCCTCGCCTATGGTAAACTCCGGGGGCTGCTCCTCCCGGCAGATATGCATGCAGTGGGTACACCTGGCCCCAAAGGCGCAGCCTTTGGGCGGGTCAAGCAGGTCGGGGGGAGATCCGGCAATGGACACCAGCCGGTCTTTCTTGTCCGCATCCACAGAGGGCAGGCTCTTTAAAAGCGCCTGGGTGTAAGGGTGTGCGTTGCGGTAGAAAATATCCTCGCAGGTGCCGGTTTCCACAATCTTCCCGGCATACATCACTGCCACCCGGTCTGCCATGCTGGCCACTACGCCCAGGTCATGGGTGATTAAGATGATGGCTGTGTTCACCTGCTCTTTGATTTCCGCCAGCAGATCCATAATCTGGGCCTGGATGGTTACGTCCAGGGCCGTGGTAGGTTCGTCGGCAATGAGTACCTTGGGGTTGCAGGACAGGGCCATAGCGATCATGGCCCGCTGGCGCATACCGCCGGAAAACTCATGGGGATACTGCTGGGCGCGCTCCTCGGGATTGGGGATGTTCACCTGGGAAAGGCACTTGATGGCCTCGGCCTTGGCGTCCTCCCGGTTCATATGGGTGTGGTGGACAATGGCCTCCACAATCTGCTTGCCCACCCTTTTAGTGGGGTTCAGGCAGGTCATAGGATCCTGGAAAATCATGGAAACTTCCTTGCCCCGCAGCTTCTGCATCTCTTTTTCAGAGGCGTTTACAATGTCCACATCCCCCAGGGTTACCGCCCCTTCGGGAATGCGGGCGGGGGGCATGGGGTTCAGCTTCATAATGGTCTGGGCTGTCACGCTTTTCCCGCAGCCAGACTCTCCCACAATCGCCAGCACCTCGCCCTGGTGCAGGTCAAAGGTGACGCCCCGTACAGCCTGCACCTCCCCAGCGTAGGTGTCAAAGGACACATGGAGGTTATCCACGCTGAGGACCTTATTGTTCATGTCTTTAGCCATATTCGATTCAATCCTTTCTCCCAGCGGGTCAGCGTCTCAGGCGGGGGTCAAAGGCGTCCCGCAGGCCGTCGCCCAGCAGGTTAAACGAAAGCATGGTCAGGCTGATGGCGATGGCAGGAATCCACAGCTTGCTGGGATACACCTGGAACACCGACGCACCTTCCTGGGCCAGCACGCCCCAGGAAGGCTGGGGCACCGGCACGCCTAAGCCGATGTAGGAAAGGAAAGCCTCTGTAAAGATGGCGCTGGGCACTGCCAGGGTGACGTTGATGATAATGACGGAAAGGGCATTGGGAAGCAAGTGCTTGGCGATAATCCTGGAAGCCTTGGCGCCCATGGCCTCTGCGGCCACCACGAATTCCTGGTTTTTCAGGCTCAAAGCCTGGCCGCGCACCAGGCGGGCCATGCCCGTCCAGCCCACAGTGGCGTAAGCCACCACCATGCTGAAGGTGCCCTTGGGCAGCACCATCATCAAAAGCAGCACCACAATCAGATAGGGGATGCCGTTTACAATTTCCACAATGCGCATCATCACGTTGTCAACAACCCCGCCAAAATAGCCGGAAACGCCGCCGTAAATCATGCCGATAATCAGGTTTACAAACACTGCGGCAAAGGCAATCATCAGGGACACCCTGCCCCCTTCAAAGGTGCGGGTCCACATGTCGCGGCCCAGCTTGTCGGTGCCGAAAATATGCACAGCGTTCTGCCCCTCAAAGCGCTCGTCCACGCAGGCAGAGAACAGGCCCTGGTTGGTTTCCGCCAAATGCTGCTCCCGGCTGGAGAACGGGGAGAAGAAGGGTAGCAGGATACAGGACAGCAGCAAAATGATAATAAACACCAGGCATACCAGCGCCACCCTGTTTTTCACCAGGCGGCCCATGGCGTCCCGCCAGTAGGTCAGGCTTGGGCGGGAAATGCCTTCCCGGTGCTCCGGGTCTGCACCCACCCAGCCAAAACGGCTCTTGTCAATTTTTTCCATCTGCTCAGCCCTCCTCCAGCTTCACTCTCGGGTCGATAAAGCCATATGTCAAGTCCACCACAAGGTTTGCCAGAATCAGGAAAGCCCCGTAGAAAATGGTGGTACCGGAAATCATGGTGTAGTCCAGCACCTGGATGCTCTCCACAAAATAGCGTCCCAGGCCCGGCACAGCGAACACGCTTTCCACCACGAAAGCGCCTGTCAGCACGCTGGCGGTGATTGGCCCCAGCACTGTAACCACAGGCATAATGGCATTGCGGATGGCATGCTTCCAGATAATGGCCCCCTGGGAGAGGCCCTTTGCCTTGGCTGTCTTAATGTAGTCCTGGCCTAAAACGTCCAGCATGCTGGTGCGCATCAGACGGGAAATCTGTGCCAGGGAACCAAAGGCCAGGGCAAACACCGGCAGGATTTTCGAGTTGAAAGCGTCCCAGCCGGTAACGGCGAAAATACGCACAGGCTTTGTCTGCAGGAAGAGCTGCAGGCCCAAAAAGTATTGCAGCACAGCCGCCACAATAAAGCTGGGCACGGAAACGCCTATCAGCGCGATAAGCATGCAGATGGTGTCTGTGGGCCTGCCCCGCTTGATGGCGGCAATGGTGCCCAGCAGCACGCCCAGCACAAAGGCAATCAGGACGGCGCGGATGCCCAGGTCAAAGGAACAGACAAAAGATTCTCCAATGATGGTGGTCACAGGGCGGTCATTGTTCAGAGAAAGCCCCAGATCCCCGTGCAGGCAATTGCCAAGGTATATGATATACTGGGTAGCCACAGGCTTGTCCAGGCCATACTTGGCGTTAAGGGCTTCCATGGTCTTTTCCGGAAGCTGCTTGTCGCCTGTAAACGGGTCGCCGGGCAGCAGGCGCATCATGAAGAATGTCAGCGTAACCAGCACAAACAGCGTTACAATGGTATAGCCTACCCGCTTCAGTATATACTTAGCCATAGGGCAATTTCCCCCTTTCCTCTTTTTTAGTTGATTTTTCGTGCTTCCTGCCAAACAGGCAGGCTATATAAAAAGGGCCAAAGGGGGGACTTTCCATCTGCCGCCTTTGGCACAATTGAACGTTCCATATAATCCGCGCAGTGCCCATACCCTTTCCATTCAGCTTTTCTTGCTTTTAGAAAAGCTGCCGGGAAAACCGGTACCGGTTTCGCGCTTCTTTCATCTGCCCATCCCTTATTATACTGCCTTTGGAACGGGTTTTCAACAGGAAATTTTTCTGCTTTACAACTTTTTCACGATAAACCACATAAATACCGCAGGGCGAGAGCACCTATAGTTCAGATGCCCTCGCTGTGCTTCCGGTATTTATTTACAGCTTGCCGCTGTTTCTTACTTCATCTTCACGAACACCATGTTGATGTCCTGGAAGAGGGAACGATGTGCGCCGCTGGCAATGCGGTCGGGGTTAATCACGTAGCTGGGAGCTCTCCAGTAGGAGGGGGCCACGGGCAGATCCTCCACGATAAGCTTCTCAGCCTCATAGAACAGCTCCTGGCGCTTCTCCATGTCGGTTTCCACAGTAGCGTCGGCAATCAGCTTGTCATATTCCTCGCTGGCATAACCAGTCTGGTTGTTGCCGCCAGTGGACACCCACAGATCCAGGAAGCTCATGGGGTCGTTGTAGTCGGGGCTCCAGCCGGTCATGGACATGACATAGTTGCCGTCCGCCCGGTTTGCAGAGCCGTTCTTGGTGGGCATGGGGTTCACAGTCACTTCAATGCCCAGGTTCTGCCTCCACTGCTCCTGATAGTAAGCAGCGATAGAAGCGGAGAAGTCGTCGTCGCCGCAGTCAATGGACAGGGCAGCGGACAGATCCTCCACAGTGCAGCCCAGCTCGGTCAGGGCAGTTTCCAGATAGCCCTTGGCAGCCTCAGGGTCGCCATTGGCGGGAGTCAGGGCCTCGCCATTGTTCCAGGCGTCCAGGCCCTCCTTGAAGGGCTTGCCGTCAAAACCGACTACGTCAGGGCAGGTGAAGCTGGTCATAGGCATGTTGCCGTTCTTCATAACGGTGTCGCACAGGCCCTGCTTGTCAAAGCCCAGAGCCAGGGCCTTGCGCAGGTTCTTGTTCTGCAGATACTCGTTCTTGTGGTTGAAGTAGATATAGAAGGCGCCGCCATCGCTGAAGCTGGTAGGCTCATAGCCGTTAGCCTTGGCCTGATCAATCAGTTCGGCAGTGGAAAGGCCAACCATGTCCACGCCGCCGGACAGGAACTCGTTGAGGGCGGCCTGGGGCTGCTTGATGTAAGTCCAGTTGATGGTGTTCAGGGACACTTCGCCAGCACGCCACCAATCGGCGTTCTTCTCCAGCACGATGCGGGTGTTGTGGGTCCACTCCTTCATCTTGAAAGCGCCGTTGGTGCAGAAGTACTCGGCCTCGGTGCTGTACTTGTCAGCGCCCACTTCATTGTAGAACTTCTCGTTGATGGGGCACAGGGTGCCGAAGGTGAACAGGAAGGGAGCATAGGGAACAGCGTGCTCCAGGGTAACCTCCAGGTTATAGTCGCCGTCCACCTTAATGCCTACCTCTTCCCAATCGCACTCGCCCTTGAAGTACGCGGAAGCGTTCTTCACAGCCAGGGTGTCATAAATGAAGTAAGCATAGTCAGCGGCCACTTCAGGGTTCAAGACTTCTTTCCAGGCAAAGGCGAAGTCGTTGGCGGTAACGGGGTCGCCGTTAGACCACTTCTGGCCCTCGCGGATGTGGAACTTATAGACAGTGCCGTCCTCGGAAATCTCCACGTCGTCGGCGGCGGAGAGCTGAGGCTCGTCGTTGTCGTCCAGCATGTACAGGTTGTCATAAATGTGCTTAAACATGGAGAACTCAATGCTGTAGGTAGCCTTCATGGTGTTCAGGCCTGTAGGCTCCATGGTCAGCACCAGGTTCAGGGTGTCGTCGCCTGCGGGCGCGTCATTGTTGGTGTCGCTGGTGGCAGGCTCGCTGGCGTCGCTAGCGTCGCTGGCGGGCTTGCTGGTATCGGTGCCGGCGCTGCTGGTGCCGCCCTGGCTTGCGGTGCTGCTGTTGCTGCCATCGCCGCAGGCCGCAAAGGTGCCGACTACCAGAAGAACTGCCAGAACCAGCGCTAAAATCTTGCTGCGTTTCATTCTCAAATTCCCCCTGATAAGGTTTGATTTTGGAATCACACGCTGTTCACGTATCATTCACAATAGGGTCATTTTACACGATGAATGGTTTTTTGACAACTGGCAAACCCGAAAAAATCCCCTTGTCCCGCTTCTGCTTTTTGTGTCATTTGCCTATTTTAATGCGAAAAGTTGCATGAAACCCAGAGTTGTTTCAGTTTTGTAACCACTGCAAACCCCCGTTTTTCAGGCAAAATCCGGGAATCCGCCTCTCCCCCGCAGGCTTTCCAGCCTCGTTTTTTGCAACTTTCCCGCCCCGCCCCTGCAATTTTATCCCCGCCTGCAAAAACCGTCCCGGAAACAGTGGTAAAAACACGTTTTCCATGGTATAATAGCCGCGTATGGTATAATCCCCGTATAACAAACTAAAAGTCCGGTTTTAGAATCAAATCCTTTTCCAAAAGGATTTGCGGGGGCTTGGGGGCAGCGCCCCCAAGGTCTTCTTCGCGGGGCTTTAAGAGCGGCTCCCTGCCGCTGGAAAAAAGGAGGAACGCCATGAAGCTTCTAAAAAAGCATATCGGCTGGTTTATGGATCGCGTTGTCCAAGACCACCTGGATTCCTCTGCGGCCCACGCCGCCTACTTCCTGATTATCTCCTTCCTGCCCTTTGTGGCTTTCCTGCTTACGCTCATGCAGCGCATCCATTTCAGCTCCGGCCTCACCCTGATAGAAACCGCCCTGGAATTCCTGCCCGGCGCTGTGGCGGAATATGTGCAGGGGCTTATGCCCTCTGCCATCACAGCGGAGGGCATCCTGCCCGTAGCCCTTATCACAGCGGTGTGGTCCTCCTCAGCGGGCATGGTGGCGGTTATCAAGGGGCTGGATAAAATTTTCGAGGTGAAGAAAATCCGGAACCTGGTGCATATGCGCGTTGTGGCGGCGGTGTATGTGATCCTTTTCGCTGTGGTGCTGCTGCTGGCCGCTGTGCTGCTGGTGTTCGGCTCCACCATCTACAATTTTCTGCTGGCAAAGTCTCCCCGTTTTTTCGCCACCCTGCTGATGAACTTCAAGTCCCTTCTGGGCTTTGTGCTGCTGCTGGCCTTCTTCACCCTCATGTACACCTTCCTGCCCAGGCGGCGGGTACGCCTGCTCCACAACCTGGCAGGGGCGGCCTTCAGCGCGGCGGGCTGGGTGCTGTTTTCCTTCTTTTTCTCCCTGTTCGTGGAAAACTTCTCCAACTTTTCCATTTACGGTGGCCTTGCCACTTTGGTTATCCTCATGTTCTGGCTTTTCTTCTGCATGTATATTTTGTTTTTAGGGGCGGAGGTCAGCATGTGGCTGGAGTGCAGCGGCATCGGGCAGGATCTCCAAAACCTGCAGAGAAAGCGTAAAAAGCGCCGCGCCCGGAAAAAGAGGGAGCGCGCCCCGCAGAAAACTGAAAACACCTCTCCCTGAAAGGAGCGCTATTTATGGCAGAATCCCCGGAGCTGCGGCAGGTGGAGCAGCTTTATTTCTCCCAGGCCCCCCGGCTCTTTGCCCTGTGTTACCTGCACACCGGCGGGCCAAAGGGCGCCGCCGTCCTGCTGCACACCCTTTTATGCGATCTGCTCCTAAGCCCCCGGTGCTGGAAACAGGCTTCCGCCCATGACGCCGGGCTGTTCCGCTGCGCCCACACCCTTTGCATGGACAGATATTGGAACCGGCCCCGGCGGAAAAAGAAAAAAGGGAGCGTTCCCGCTTCTCCTGGCTCCAGCCTGCCTTTTACCATGACAGACGCCCTGCGGGCGCTGCTGGATCTGCCTCCCCAGTACAAAACCGCGCTGTACCTCCGCCTGGCTCTGGGCTGGAGCCTGGAGGATACGGCCCAGGCCGCAAGCTGTTCCCCTAAAAAGGCAGGTAAGCTGGTGGAAAAGGGATTGAAACGGACAAGCCTTACCCCAGAGCGGGCCGGGGCCGTCCTCTCCGCCATCGCCCCTACGGAGTCCGGGCCGCAGGAGGTGTGGGACAGCTTCCTCATCAGCCGGGAGGACAAGGGCTTTACAGGCAGCCAGCGCCTCCGCCGCTTCAAGCGCTGGCTGGACAGCGCCATCCCCTTTATCGCCCTGGGAGTAGTATCCCTGTGCGCGCTGGCCTATTGCAGCGTGGAATACGGCTGGCTTGGGGCAGAGGCTTACACCCCCACCCCCTCCAGCGGCTATGGGGTAGATTCCGCCACGATTTATAGCGTCAAAAAAACGGCCTCCATATACAGCGTGGATAAGGGGGAAATTGTGCTGTACAGCGTGACAAACTGCCCCCTGTCCCACCAGGCCCTCCTGCAGCAGATGGTAGCCCTGGGCGGTGCGCCGGAGGGCGCCTCCCTGCTCTCTGTAGAGCAGGAGGGGGGCCTTATTGCCTGGGAGCTTTCGGAGGAAGCCGTCCAGTGGTTCCGTTCCGTTTCCGAAACGGAGGGGGAACAGATGCTCTCCGCCATGGCCGCCACCATTTCCGCGTCCTGGCCGGACGTGGAGGAACTGCATCTGGTAAGCGCCGGGGAAGAACTGGCTGTTTCCGGCAAAACCGCCCAGGACATGCTGGGGCAAAAGCTTACCCCCGTCCGCACTGTCACCACGCCTTACCGCGAATAGCCAAAACAGACGCTTTGAAATAAAATGAAGTTTATAGATGTGCCCCTCCCGCCGCTTGCGCTTTGGGGCAATTTGTGCTTTAATTATTCCAGCAGCGGAAAAAGAACCCTGCGTGAAAAATACAAAGGAGAACATGATACCGGGCACAAAAGGCTGTTTGTATGGGCCTTGCGGGAACCCTGTATCGCGTGACGGTTTTTATGGAACTTTGGGATATATATGATGAAAAGGGCAGGCCCACAGGCCGCACACATCCCCGGGGCGCAGTCCAGCAGCCAGGGGAATACCACCTGGTGTGTACAGTGGTGTTTGCCAACAGCAAAGGGGAACTGCTCTGCACCCACCGGGCGCCGGAAAAGGATCTGTGCCCCAACATGTGGGAAAGCCCCGGAGGAGGCGTGCGGGCCGGGGAAACAAGCCTTTTTGCCGCCATCCGGGAAATCCAGGAGGAAATCGGCCTAACCCTTGCGCCTTCCCAGCTTACCCTGCTGTACCGGGACAAGCGAAACGATTTCTTCATGGATACATACGGCGTAAAGATGGATTTCCCTGCGGATTCCCTGCGCTTCCAGCCCGGGGAGACAGACGGGGCCAAATGGATCTCCCTGGAGGAATGGGAGCGCCTTGCCGCCGCCGGGGACATCCTCACCCCGGCAAAAGGGGATTTTTTCCCCATCCTGCGGGCTTTCGTCAGGGAAGCGGACAGCAGCCTGCGCGTTTGGACAAGGGAGAACGGGGATGAGACGCTCCGGGAGAAAATTCTGGCCCTGGAGGCCATCCCTTGGCCGGAGCTTTCTGCAGATCCCTGGCCCGAGCGGGAGCACCTTGCCTCCTTCTGCCGTATGGAGGGGGAGCGCCTTGCCGCCCATGGGGCGGTGGCGGGCACTTCCTTTACCCACAAAGGGGAGCGTTATTTTGCCTGCGGCGTGGCGGAAGTGGCAACCCACCCGGATTTCCAGGGCAGGGGCTATGCCTTAAGCCTTCTGCGCAGGATGAATACCGACATCCAGCGGCGGCAGGCTGATCTCTGTGTTTTCACCTGCCAGCCCTCCCTTGTCCCTTTGTATGAAAAGGCAGGCTGGACGCCATGCCCTGACCTGTGCCTGACAGGCGGCTCGGCAGAAAAGCCCTTTCCCAGCAGCAGCCTGGGCCTTACGGTAATGCTGTCCCTGCTCTCCCCCAAAGCCATTGCCCATGGGGCGGATTTTCGGAACACCGTTATCACCCTTCCCCTGGGGGAAAACAAGCTCTGGTAAGCCCTAAACGCTGCACACATTTCCGGAAAGTTTCAAACACATTTTGGCAGCCGCCAAGGAGGAACACATATGGCACAAACGGTAGGAATTATCAGCCTGGGATGCGCCAAAAACCAGGTGGATGGGGAAATGCTGCTTGCGGCGCTGGAAGCCGGCGGGTTCACGCCAGCGGAACCGGAAGAGGCGGACATCGTGCTCATTAACACCTGCGGCTTTATTGAAAGCGCCAAAAAGGAATCCATTGAAACCATATTGGAGCTGGCCCGGCTAAAAGCGGAGGGGGCCATCGGGAAGCTGGTGGTCACCGGCTGCCTTGCCGAGCGGTATCAGGAGGAAATCCACCGGGAGCTGCCGGAGGTGGACGGGGTCTTCGGCATCGGCGCAAACGGCGATATTGCCGCCTGCGTAAAGGAAATGCTGGAAAAGGGCTTTTTAGAGCGCTTCCCGGAAAAGTCCGCCATGCCCCTGTGCGGGGCGCGCAGGCTTTCCACGCCGGGCTTTACCGCCTATCTGAAAATTGCCGAGGGCTGCGACAACCGCTGCACCTACTGCGCCATCCCCCTCATCCGGGGCGGTTACCGCAGCAGGCCCATGGAAAGCATTGAGGAGGAAGCCAGGGCGCTTGTTGCCGGCGGCGTGAAGGAACTGGTGCTCATCGCCCAGGACACCACCCGGTACGGCCTGGATCTGTACGGGGAATATTCCCTCTCAAAGCTTCTCGCCCGGCTGTGCCCCATAGAGGGCCTTCGCTGGCTGCGGGTGCTGTACTGCTATCCCGACTCCATCACCGACGGGCTTTTGGAAACCATGGCCCGGGAGGAGAAAATTGTGCCCTATATGGATATCCCCCTCCAGCACGCCTCCGGGAAAGTCCTCTCGGCTATGAACCGCCGGGGGGACAGGGAAAGCCTGACAGCCCTGATGAAAAGAATCCGGGAAAAGGTGCCGGGGGTCGTCCTGCGCACCACCCTTATCACCGGGTTCCCCGGGGAAACGGAGGCGGATTTCGAGGAGCTTGCAGGGTTTGTAAAGGACGTGGGCTTCGAGCGCCTGGGCTGCTTCCCCTATTCCCAGGAGGAGGGCACCCCTGCGGCAGGGCTGCCGGGGCAGCTTGAGGAAGAGGTCAAGGAACGCCGGGCAGCGCTTATCACCGAAAGCCAGCTTACCATTATGGAGGAAAAAGACCGCGCCCTCATAGGGAAAACCCTCACTGTGCTTACAGAGGGCTTTGAGGAGGAGAGTGGGTACTGGTTCGGCCGCTCCTACATGGACGCACCGGACGTAGACGGCCGGGTATACTTCACAGCAGAGGAAGATCCCCTGCCCGGGGACTTTGTGGAAGTCCGCATTCAAGACTGCATGGACGGGGAGCCTGTAGGCTTTTCCCTGCCAAAAAACATGGGGGAGGAATCACACCTATGAAGCTGAACCTGCCGAACAAGCTGACTTTGGCCCGGGCGCTTTTGGTGCCGGTGTTCATGGTATTCGCCGCCCTGTCCCATTACGGGCAGGCAGACTTTCATCCCGCGTACAGCCTGCTTGCCGGGCTGGTGTTTACAGCAGCCAGCCTTACGGACTATCTGGACGGAAACCTGGCCCGCAAGCGGAACCTGGTAACAGACTTCGGGAAATTTGCCGATCCCCTGGCAGACAAAATGCTCACCACCGCCGCCCTCATTTACATGGTGGTAGACGGGGTGTGCCATCCTGTTGTGCTGGCCCTGGTGCTGTTCCGGGAATTTGCGGTAGCCGGGGTGCGGATGATAGCCGCGGCGAAAGACAGGGTTATCGCCGCCAACATGTGGGGCAAGGTAAAAACCGTGCTGCAAATGATCACCATCATTTTTTATTACTTTGCCTGCTTCTTCGCCCCGGCGGACAGCGCGGGCCTTGTCTCCCTGTTCACCCAGATCCTTTGCTGGGCCGTTGCCGCCGCCACCCTGCTTTCCGGGTTTATCTATATCAAGGACAACCGGCAGGTGCTGCTGGACTGAAAAAAATGCTGGCATGGGCACGTCCAAAAGACCTGGTTCTGTTGCATTGCCAGGCCCTGTGTGCTATAATGTCCCAGGGCCTGGCAATGGCCTATAGTAAACGCGCTGTAAAACCGGTATTTACCGATTTTAGAGCTGGGCGGCTTTGCCGCCTGGTTTAAAAGGGACATTCGCCTCTTTTAAACCGCGTTAACTATACCATGATTTTTTAAGAAAAGGCAGGGTTGAAAAATGGTTCCTGTGGCAATGAAGCAAAACAAAAAAAACCGGGGAAAAAGAATCCGGGTTTTGGCGGCTGTGCTGTTAAGCCTTTTTTTAGCGCTGGCAGCCCTTCCCTCCCTGGCTTTTGCAGACGAGGAAACCCTTCCCCCGATGGCTGCGGATGAGCCGATCTCCGGCGGGGAGGACATCACGCCGGATCCCCCTCCTGTCAGCGATCCCCCGGTGGATCCGCCTGTATCCTCTGATCCGCCCGACGTGTCCAGCGAACCGCCCTTCTCTTCCGATCCCGTAGGCGGGGAGCTTTCCAGCCCGCCGCCGGACGTTTTTTCTTCCGCCCCTCCCGAGGAGCCTTCCAGCCCGCCGCCTCCTGTGTATAGCGAGCCTGCGGCCCCTGTCCAGACTCCCCAGCCCACGCCCCGGCGTTCCGCCAGCAGCCCCAGCGTCTCCCGCCCCCAGGTGGGCAGGCCCAAGCTCTCCCTGAACAGCCCCGGCTCCAGCAGCGCCTCTGCGTCGGCAGGGGCATCCGATTCCTTGGAACCTAACTATTTCACCTTTGCCCGCTTAAACCAGAAGGCAAACTCCATGTCCATCACCCTCTTTTACGGCGGAGCCGCCAGCGCCCTTTTCGGGGTTATCGGCCTTATCATGCTGCTGGCTCTGTTTCTCCACAACAGGCGGCTGGACGAGCGGGACGGCATTTTTGAAGAGATAGCTGTGGCCGAGCAGCGCCAGCCAGAGGCATATCCCCCTCACCAGCCCCATGCGCCTGCGCCGCCTGTGCCGCCAGAGCCTTATTACGATGACGCCCCCCAGCAGGACAGCCTCTATACCGAGGAGTTCGACGCGCCCCAGCAGGAGCCTGTATATTATGACGGCTATGAAGCCGCGCCCCTCCAGGACAGCCTGTACACCGAGGAATTTGAAATCCCGGCAAAGCGGCCCCTAGAGCCTTATGACGGCTATGAGGCCCCTGCCCAGGACAGCCTCTACACTGAGGAATTCGATCTCCCCCAGGGAAGCTACACCGCCCCGGTTCAGGACAGCCTGTATACGGAGGAGTTCCAGCTTCCCCAGAAGTCCCAGCAGCCCGCCCCTCAAAAGCCGCCTGCCCACAGCGCGCCTTCCGCGGATCACAACCCCTATGACACGGATGAAATCCTCCGGGAGCTGCTGGGCAAGGATTCCAAATAGGCATAGAAAAAAGACGCTTTGGCAAAAGCCAAAACGTCTTTTCTTTTGGGCTTTATAGTAAACGCACCTGAAAAGAGGTATTCTGCCTCTTTTGAAATGCGTTTACTATAAGTCCCCGCCAGCCCGGTGGTAAACGTTTATGCTTGAACCCCCAAAACCTCTCCCTGGCTTACAAAGCGGATTCCGCCTGGAGATCCAGCTCCATCTCGCCATCCAGCAGTTGGAAGCCCAGCTTTTCATAAAGGGGCCTGCCCGCCGCGGTGGCCCCCAAATGCACCAGGCCCGCGCCCCATTCTTTAGCCGACTGCAGGCAGCCCTTCACAACCTTCTCCGCCAGCCCCTGCCTGCGGTATGCCGGCAGGGTAAACACATTGTGAAGATACCCCTTCCTGCCCCCGGGGTTTGCCAGGGTGGGCAGCTCCTCTACACAGGAAAGCATGGCGCAGCAGGCCACCTCTTCCCCTTCCTCTGCCAGCCACACAATACAGGTGCCTGCGGGGATATGCTTTTCCAGGTACGCTTTCACTGACCGGGCAAAAGCCTCGCTGCCCGGGTTCCCCTTTGCTTCCTGCTGGAAAGTCCGGCGCATTTCCACCAGCCTGTCCGCATCCTCTAAAACTGCCCTGCGAATTATCACAGCGCTCCCTCCTTTATAAGTAAACAATATCCTCTGAAAACAGCCCGCCTTTTACAGCACCACCTGGTTCCCGTCCTGGAACAGCCTGCGGATTTCCCTGCGCAAGGGACGGTATTCCGGCTCGGAAAGCCGGGGGAAAATTTCCTGGGCGCAGCGCTGGGCCTGCAAAAGTGTCTCCATGTCATTTGCCATGTCCGCAATTTTCAGTTGGGGCAGGCCATGCTGGCGCGCCCCGAAAAAATCGCCAGGGCCGCGAAGCTTCAAGTCCGCGTCCGCAATTTTAAAGCCGTCCCGGGTGTCCCGGAACAGCCGCAGGCGGGAAAGGGTGTCCTCGTTCTGGGCGTCTGTCACCAGAATGCAGGCAGACTTGTGCGTTCCCCTGCCCACCCGGCCCCGAAGCTGGTGAAGCTGGGACAGGCCATAGCGTTCCGCGTTTTCAATCAGCATAATGGCGGCATTGGGCACGTCCACCCCCACCTCCACCACCGTAGTGGCAAGAAGCAGGCGAATATCCCCCTTTACAAAGGCCTCCATCACCTGTTCCTTTTCGCTGTTTCTCATCTTCCCGTGGAGCACCCCCACAGGCACCCCGGGAAAGGCCCGGGAAACAATATCCCGGTATTTTTCCAGGCTCATCAGGGAAAGGCCGTCCTCCTCTGTAATAAGAGGGCACACCAGATATGCCTGCCGCCCGGCCTCCAGGTGCTTTTGGATATAGGAAAAGGCCCTCTGCCGCTTGGGCGGGTCAATGAGATAGGTACTGACCGCCTGCCGCCCGGGGGGCAGCTCGTCTAAAATGGAGATGTCCAGATCCCCATACATCAGCAGGGCCAGGGTGCGGGGGATGGGGGTGGCGCTCATCACCAGCAGATGGGGGGCCGCGCCCTTGCCTGCCAGGGCGGAGCGCTGGTTCACCCCGAAGCGGTGCTGCTCGTCTGTGATGACAAGGCCCAAGTCGTGGAAAGCCACCTTCTCGCTTAACAGGGCATGGGTGCCAATGGCAAGCTGGATTTCCCCCGCCGCCAGTTGGGCCTGCTGCTCCCGGCGCTGGGCCAAAGGCATAGAGCCTGTAAACAGGGCGCAGCGCACGCCCCCGGGGCCTAAAAGGGCCGACAGGGAGGCAAAGTGCTGCTGTGCCAGAATTTCCGTGGGGGCCATCAGCGCCGCCTGGTATCCCTGCTGTGCCGCCGCCCAGCAGAGGGCCGCCGCCACAGCGGTTTTGCCGCTGCCCACGTCCCCCTGGATAAGGCGGTTCATGGGGGCGGGGCCTGCCATGTCCCCTATGGCCTGGGTGATGGCCCGGCGCTGTGCCCCTGTTAAGGCAAAGGGCAGAAGCTGTGCAAAGGCTTCCGGGAAACCCCCGGGCACGGGATGGCGATTTTCCGCGCTCCTGCCGCTTTTCATGTGCAGCAGCCCCAGTTGCAAAACCAGGAATTCTTCAAAAACAAGCCGCCTTTTTGCCAGCGCCAGCTCCTCTTTGGACTGGGGAAAGTGTATCCCCTGCAGGGCCTCCCCCAGCCCGGCAAGCCCCAGTTCCTCCCGCAGGCTTTCCGGCAGGGGATCCTGCACCTGTTCCGGCAAAAGCCGGAGGGCCTGCTCCATGGCAGAGCAAATCATCCGGGAGGTCAGCCCCTGGGTGGCCGGATATACGGGCACAATGGCCTTCGCCTTCCCCTCTGCTATAAATTCCGGGGAGGACATCTCCCTGCGCAGCAGGCTGCCTGTCACCCGCCCCCGGAACAGGTAGGTTTCCCCCTCCCGCAGCAGCATGGGGATATAGCGGTTATTAAAAAAGGTAAGCTGCAAATCCTCCGCCCCATCTGTCACCAGGGTTTTGTACAGGGTCATCCCGCCCCGTATCCTGGTTTCCCGAGGCTTTCGCAGCACAGTGCCCCGCACCACCCCGGTTTCATTCAGAAGGGTCTCCCCAATGGGCTGGGGGCTTCCCCAGTCCTCATAGGCCCGGGGGTACATCCGCAGCAGATCCCCCGCTGTGGGCGCGCCCAGCTTCCGGTAAAGCCTGCCCCGCTTTTCCCCCACGCCTTTCAGCTTTTCAATTTCCATCTCATACAGCGACGGCACGCAGCCACCTCCTTTTTGCGCCCTTCCCTTGAAGGTTTTGGGGGGCCGGGGGCCTTTTCCTTAAAAAGGCCCCCGGAAAAAGCCCCGCAAAGCAAAGGAACCCCCACAGGAGGGTTCCTCGTTTCCGGTTTCAGGAAAGCTTACTCCACAGAGATGATAAAGTAGTACACAGGCTGTCCGCCGTCTACCAGCGTAATCTCCACATCGCTGCTGACCTTTGCTGCCAACAGGCGTTTTGCTTCCTCCGCCTGCTGGGCTGTAATGCCCTCGCCGTAAATCAAGGTGATGAAGGAGGTGTCCTCGTGCCTTCTGGCAAGGGAGCGGGCCACCCGCACACAGGCGGATACAGGATCTTTCTCAATATAATCCAGCTTGCCGTTCTTCAGGCCCAAAATATCCCCTTGCCGGATGGTGGAACTGCCAAACTCCGAATCCCGGGCGGCAAAGGTGACAAGGCCTGTATCCACGTTCCCGGCGGCCTCCATCATGTGCTGGCGGTTTTCCTCCCCGTCCCCGTCCGGGTCAAAGGCCAGCATGGCGGAAACGCCCTGGGGGATGGTGCGGGTAGGCAGCACTACAACCTCCCTGTCCGTCACCAGGGGAACTACCTGCTCGGCAGCCATGATAATGTTTTTGTTGTTGGGCAGGATGAACACGGTTTTTGCCGGGGTGGCCAGCACAGCCTGGAGCAAATCCTCTGTGCTGGGGTTCATGGTTTGCCCGCCGCTTACCACCACAGCGCAGCCCAGCTCCATAAACAGGCCGCGAAGCCCTTCTCCTGCCGCCACGGAGACAAAGCCCAGCTCCTCCACAGGAGCCTGCTGTTCCAAAGCGGGCTTGGGCTGCGCCTGGGCGCCGGAAACAGCCTTGCGGGCCTGGTTTTCCTCCGCAGCCTTCCGGTGCTGCTCTTTCATGTTTTCTATTTTCACTGTCAAAAGCTGGCCATACTGCAAAGCCGCCTGCAGGGCGTTGCCAGGATTCTCTGTGTGCACGTGGGTTTTGATAATCTCCTCATCGTCCACCACAACCACGCAGTCGCCGATAGTCTCCAGGAACAGACGGAGATCCAAAGGATCCTTCTTAATTTCCGGATCCCGCCCTACAATGAACTCTGTGCAGTAGGTAAAGTTTATCTCGCTGTCAAACTCTGCCGCCACATTGCGGAAAAACGCTTCCGTCTCCTGGGCCTTTTCCTCTTCGCTTAACCCGGATTCAATGATAATGCCGCTGCGGAACACGCTGCGCATCCCCTCAAAAATCAGGCACACGCCCTGTCCGCCTGCGTCCACCACGCCAGCCCTTTTCAGCACCGGCAGCAGCTCCGGGGTTTCCTCCAAAGCGTCCCCGGCACCCGCGCACACAGCATCCCACACCTGCACCGGATCCTCTGTGCCGTTTTCCAAGGCCTCCCGGCCCCGCTCTGCCGCCACCCGGGCCACTGTGAGCATGGTGCCCTCCGTGGGCTTCATCACAGCCTTATAGGCTTCCTCCACGCCCAGCTCCAAAGCTTTCACCAAATCCCCGGCCCCAGCCTCGTGAAGGCCCTCTAGGCCCTTTGCAAGGCCCCGGAACAAAAGGGAAAGGATAACGCCGGAGTTGCCCCGGGCATTGCGCAGCATGGTGGAGGAAACCTTTTTGGCGGCCTCCCCTATGCCTATATCCTCGGAAAGGGCGGATACGCCATCGGCGGCGGCCCCGGCGGTCATAGACATGTTGGTGCCTGTGTCGCCGTCAGGCACAGGGAAAATGTTCAGCTCGTTTACCTGCTTTTTGTATTTTGCGATATGGTTGGAACCTGAAATAACCGCGTTTTTAAACTGATAGCCTTGTATCACAAGAAACACATCCTTACTCTCTAATTCCATCGTTGCTTCCGTTTTTAAACCATACTTTTTCCTATTGTACCACACCCACCTGTAAAATACAATGCGCCAGCAGCACTTTTTCCCTGGCGGTTTGGAAAAACATAAAAGAACAGGCTCGGAAAATATCCGCGCCTGCCCTGCAATTTATTTGTTTTGCTGACCCTTCTGCTTACCCCTGCACCCCACGCAACAGTTCGCCCTCTACAAACAAGGTGCATTTTACTCTAAAAATAAAAGTGGAGCTACTGGTCGGATTTGAACCGACGACCTGCTCATTACGAGTGAGCTGCTCTACCCCTGAGCCACAGTAGCGCATGTTTTTTTTATTATATCCGACTCCCTTCAGATTGTCAAGATATCCGGAAAATTTTTGTGGGGAACCGCGTCGCATTTCCCTATCCCTGCAGCCATCCCTCCCACAGGCTGTTTGCCCGCAAAAAGAGGCGCGCTTTATAAACGCGCCTCCAGAGGGAAGAAACTCAAATTATGGCAAAAAGATGGCAAGGGTTACAAAACATCCGCCTTTTCAAGCAATTCAGTGAATAAAACTCATAGTATGCTGCCCTGATCCAGCAAAATTTCCTTCCCTGTCAGGGCATGGATCATCACCTGCTCATAGTCCGGAACCAGTACGGTTTCCTGGGGATTGCTTTTCTCGGGGTAGGCTCTGGTGCGCAGTACGCCAAAGCGCCATGCAGGAGCCAGTTCCACCTCCACCCGGGACGCATCTGCCACAGGCACATATTCCAAGGCAATCTCCCGCAC
Source organism: Neglectibacter sp. X4 (assembly GCF_009917365.1). Taxonomy (NCBI): domain Bacteria; kingdom Bacillati; phylum Bacillota; class Clostridia; order Eubacteriales; family Oscillospiraceae; genus Neglectibacter; species Neglectibacter sp. X4. The sequence goes on from NZ_QWLE01000004.1 coordinate 73,478, forward strand.
CTCAACAGTGTCCTCCAGAACGCCCTGCTGGTACAGTTCGTCCAGTTTGTTCAAAGCGCCTTCCAAGTCCAGGGCCTGGGCGGGGGTTTGGTTTTCACCCGCGTCAAAGACGCAGGAAATGTGCAGGCTGTGCAGGCCATCAGCAGCATACAGGGCCTCTATGGTGGCGCCGGGCAGGTAAGTCCCTTTGTCCACGCTGCCGTTTTCATGGGCTGTAACAGGCACGCCCTGTATATCCGTATAGAGCCTGTAGAAGTAACATTCCCGGCTTTCAGGCTCTGCGTTCCTTTCAGCAGGCAGTTCTTTCACAGGCGCGCCCTCCGCCTCAGAGGGCACAGCCCCTGCATCCTCGTCAGCGGGAACCTCTGCAAGAGCCGCTTCTCCTGCCTCTGCCTCGGAGGACACGGCCTCCAGGGCGTCCCTGCCGGCAGCGCCCCCTTCCTCCGGCATTTCCGCGGGGCTTGTCTCTTCCAGGCGCTGCTCTGCTTTCTGCAAGGCGCTTTCTTCCACTGCGTAGCAGTCATACTGGGAGGATACCTCCACCCCCAGCTTTCCCAGCACCTGGCGCAGTTCCTCATAGCCCTGCTGGCGGGAGGCAAAAGGCAGATCCTTATCAGCGGGGAACAGATCCCCGTTATACAGCCCATCCGCCTTGTCCAGGTGGAACCAGGGGGCCACGCTGCTGTACAGGCCGTCCTTATCATAAGTAACGGTTTCGCCCTGCACCATCAGGCTTTGACCGTCCTCTCCAGTAAAGAAATGGTACACAGCGCCTGGGATAAGGGATCCGGCTGCTGTCTCGTCCTTTTGGCAGGGGATTTCCCCTTCCCCCAGCAGCACGTTCTTTACGGCTTCCGGATCAAAGCTGTGAAGGGCACCGCTATAGGAGGAGAGGCTGGAAAAGTCCACGCTGCCGGGGCAGGAAACCACAGCGTTTATAGCCGCGCCGCAGGAAAGGGTGCGCTGGATTTCCCCGGAAGCTTCCGCCTCTGGGGCGGGCGTGCTGCTTTCCGGCAGGGAAGCGGAATGGGGGCTTGGCTCAGGAACGGCCGCGGGGACAGAGCTTGCAGGCTGGAAGGAGAGACTGTCTGCCTGGGCGCTGCAGGCTGTCAGCGCCGCTGCCAGCAGGACAGGGAGAAAAACAGATTTCCAAAACTTTTTCATGGCAGTCACCATGCGGTACAGGATACCCATTGCCAGACAGGCAAACTTCCTTTTCGTACCCGGTACCATTCCTTTCTTCCATATTCTAAAAATATAGGTTTGTGTAAAACGCGCTGCTTGTGAATTCACTGTCTATTAGACGGCGGAGGAAGCCTTTTGGTAAGGCGTATAGGAAAATTTTTTAAAAAAATTTCAGCGGACCGGCGTTTTCAAAACGCGCTTTCCCGTAGAGGATTGGGGGAAAGGGCAAAAGCATGGGAAAAGGCGGGAAAATTTTTGGTGAAAGAATAGAATCGCAAATTTATCTTGCGCCGGGGCGGGTTTTCCTGTATCATAGTATACTGATAATGAAAGCATATACACCTTGGACGAGACACAGAAAGGAAGAGATGTATGGGGAAAACCGGATATCTGGTGTTGGAAAACGGAAAAGTATTTCAGGGCCGCCGCTTTGGGGCACAGGGAGAAGTGCTGGCGGAAGTAGTGTTTACCACAGGCATGACAGGGTATTTGGAAACCCTGACGGATCCAAGCTATTATGGGCAGGCGGTTGTACAGACCTTTCCCCTGATTGGGAATTATGGCGTGATTCCCGCTGATTTTGAAAGCGACGGCATCGGGCCTCGCGGGTATATTGTAAAGCATTGGTGCCAAGCTCCTTCCAATTTTCGTTCGGAAGGCAGCCTTGACACCTTTTTTTCGGAAAAGGGCGTTGTGGCCCTTTCCGGAATCGACACCCGGGCGCTGACAAAGCTGATACGGGAAAAAGGCGTGATGAACGGCATGATTACCGACAACCCCCAGGCGGTGGACATGGAAGCCCTGAAAGCCTATAAGGTGGAAGGGGCGGTACGGGCCACCTCCACCAAGGAGGCCTACACAGTGCAGCCTGAAGGGGAAGCGAAAAAGCGGATTGCCCTTATTGACTACGGCATGAAGCGCAACATCCTGCGGGAGCTGGTGCGGCGGGGGGCGGAGGTGACGGTGCTGCCCTGCACGGCAACGGCACAGGAAATCGCGGCCCTGGATGTGGACGGCATTATGCTGACAAACGGGCCGGGGGATCCGGCGGAAAACGTGGAAATTATTGAGAACCTCAAGGAAATCTGCGGGCTGCATATCCCCATGTTCGGCATCTGTCTGGGGCACCAGCTTCTGGCCCTGGCCCATGGCGGCCAGCGGACGAAGCTGAAATATGGACACAGGGGAGAAAACCAGCCTGTGAAGAACCTGGAAACCGGGCGGGTGTATGTAACCAGCCAGAACCATGGCTATGCCATTGTGGGAGACAGCCTGGACGAAAAGGTGGGCAGGGAGCTTTACCGCAACGTAAACGACGGCACCTGCGAGGGAATGCGGTATCTCCAGCACCCGGCCTTTTCCGTACAGTTCCACCCGGAAGCCTGCGGCGGGCCTTTGGACACAGAGGAACTGTTTGACGAGTTTTTCGCTATGCTGGCAACGTGACGTTGCACCCAAGACGCGGGGGACTGACAGGGAACCCATCCGCCGCGAAAAGAGTTTTCGCGGCGGATGTTCTCCCTCGTGTCCCAGCCTGCTCCCGGAAACTCTATTCTGGATGGAACGCAGCGTAATGGGAAGTTTTAGAATCAAATCCTTTTTTAAAAGGATTTGCGGGTGTTTGAGGGCAGCGCCCTCAAGGTCTTAAAAGGAGGAAGCATATGCCATTAAATAAAGACATAAAAAAGGTACTGGTAATCGGATCCGGCCCCATTGTCATCGGGCAGGCGGCGGAATTTGACTATGCGGGCACCCAGGCCTGCCGGGCGCTGCGGGAGGACGGCATTGAGATTGTGCTGGTGAACTCCAACCCCGCCACCATTATGACGGACAAGGCCATGGCGGATAAAATCTATATCGAGCCGCTGACCCTGACCACCGTAAAGCGCATTATCGAGAAGGAAAAGCCCGACAGCATCCTCTCCGGCTTCGGCGGGCAGACAGGCCTTACCCTCTCCATGCAGCTTGCCAAGGAGGGCTTTTTGCAGGAGCAGGGCGTGCGCCTGCTGGGGGCAGGGCCTGAAACCATTGACAAGGCCGAGGACAGGCAGCTCTTTAAGGACGCCATGGAGCGCATTGGCCAGCCCTGCGTGCCCTCCAAGGTGGTGACCACCGTGGAGGACGCGGAGGACTTTGCCGGGGAAATCGGCTATCCTGTCATCGTGCGGCCCGCCTTTACCCTGGGCGGCACCGGCGGCGGCATTGTGGAGAACCAGGAGGAGCTGCGGGAGGTTGCGGCAAACGGCCTGGCCCTTTCCCCCATCACCCAGATCCTGGTGGAAAAGAGCATTGCCGGGTGGAAGGAAATTGAGTTTGAAGTCATGCGGGACAGCAAAGGCAACACCATCACCATCTGCTCCATGGAAAACGTGGATCCCGTAGGCGTCCACACCGGGGACTCCATCGTTATCGCCCCCACTGTCACCCTTTCCGACAAGGAATACCAGATGCTGCGCACAGCGGCTTTGGCTATTATCAACGAGCTGGGGGTAGAAGGCGGCTGCAACTGCCAGTTCGCCCTGCACCCCACCAGCTTCGAGTACGCGGTTATCGAGGTGAACCCCCGGGTGAGCCGCTCTTCCGCTCTGGCCTCCAAGGCCACAGGCTATCCCATTGCCAAGGTGGCCACGAAAATTGCCATCGGCTACACCCTGGACGAGATTAAAAACGCCGTCACAGGCGTGACCTATGCGGCCTTTGAGCCTGCCATAGACTATGTGGCGGTGAAGTTCCCCAAGTGGCCCTTTGACAAATTCGTGTATGCCAAGCGGGAGCTGGGCACCCAGATGAAAGCCACCGGCGAGGTGATGAGCATTGCCGACAGCTTTGAAATGGCCCTGATGAAGGCGGTGCGGGGGGCGGAAATCGGCCTGGACACCCTGAACCTGCCGAAGTTTGACGGGGAGTCCCTTGAGAACCTGTGGCACATCGCCATCCACGCCACAGACGAGCGCCTGTTTGCCATCTATGCCCTTTTAAAGCGGGGGATAACGCCGGAGGAAATCTATGAAAAGACCCTCATGGACAAGTGGTTCCTCTATAAGCTTTTAAACCTGCTTCACTATGAGCAGGAGCTGCAGAAGGGCCAGCTTACAAAAGAGCTTTACACCCAGGGCAAGCAGCTTGGCTATCCGGACGGGGCTATTGCCCGGCTTTCCGGCTGCGAAATAACCTGGGAGCGCAAGCCCACCTTTAAGATGGTGGACACCTGCGCCGGGGAGTTTGCCGCCCACACCCCTTATTTCTATGCCACCTATGACACAGAGGAAAGCGGCGGGGAGGACGAGGCGCGGGAGTTTATCCACCGCCACAAGGACAAGGAAAAAATCATTGTGCTTGGCTCAGGGCCTATCCGCATTGGCCAGGGCATTGAGTTTGACTATGCCAGCGTACACTGCGTGCTGTCTTTGCAGAAGCTGGGCTATGAAGTGGTTATCATTAACAACAATCCCGAAACCGTCTCCACGGACTTCGACACAGGCGACCGCCTCTATTTCGAGCCTTTGTCCCCGGAGGACGTGATGGACATCATCAAAATCGAGAAGCCCATAGGCGTGGTGGTGGCCTTTGGCGGGCAGACCGCCATCAAGCTGACAAAGACCCTGGCGGCAAACAACATCCGGATTTTAGGCTCCTCTGCCGACACCATCGACATGGCGGAGGACAGGGAACGCTTCGACGCCCTGCTGGAGCGGGCGGGCATCCGCCGCCCCAAGGGCAGCACCATCATGACGGCAGAGGAAGCTTTAAACGCCGCAAGGCAGCTTGGATACCCGGTGCTCATGCGGCCCTCCTACGTGCTGGGCGGGCAGAACATGATTATCGCCTACTGCGACGAGGACATTGAGGAGTACATGGAGATTATCCTCGCGCACAAGCAGGACAACCCTGTGCTTATCGACAAGTACCTTTCCGGCATGGAGATTGAGGTGGACGCCATCTGCGACGGGGAAAGCATCCTTATCCCCGGCATTATGGAGCACGTGGAGCGCACAGGCATCCATTCCGGCGACAGCATTGCCGTGTATCCGGCCTCTGACATTGACGACGGCATGAGCGCCAAAATTGTGGCCACTACGGAAACCCTGTGCCGGGAGCTTCATGGCATTGGCCTGATAAACCTGCAGTATATCATCATGGACGGGGAGATTTACGTCATCGAGGTAAACCCCCGGGCCTCACGCACAGTGCCCTATATCAGCAAGGTGACAGGGGTGCCCATGTGCGATTTGGCCACCAAGGTGAGCCTGGGATACAAGCTGAAGGACTTGGGCTTTGGCACCGGGCTTTACAAGCCCTCCCCCTATGTGGCGGTAAAGGTGCCTGTGTTCTCCTTTGAGAAGCTGACCGACGTGGACACCCACCTGGGGCCGGAGATGAAATCTACCGGCGAAGTGCTGGGCCTGGGCAACAGCCTGGAGGAGGCCCTCTATAAGGGGCTTATCGCCTCCGGGCACCAGATGCGCCGGGGCGGCGGCGTGTTTATCACAGTGCGGGATCAGGACAAGCCGGAGATTGGGGAAATTGCCAAGAAGCTTGCGAAAATGGATTTCACCCTCTATGCCACCACCGGCACTGCCATGGTGCTGTTTAAGGCCGGGCTTTCGGTGAAGATTGTGGACAAAATCCATGAGAATTCTTCCGACAACACCATCTCCCTGCTGGAAAGCGGCAAGGTGAATTACGTTATCTCCACCTCTGCCAAGGGCCGCAACCCGGCCCGGGACAGCGTGAAGATCCGGCGCAAGGCCGCCCTTTTGGGCATCCCCTGCCTGACGGCCTTGGACACCGCCAACGCACTGGCAGACTCCCTTATGAGCCGGTTCACCCCGGAAAACACAGAGATTGTGGACATCAACAACTTAAAGGAAGAGAAACAGAAAATACCCTTTACCAAGATGTCCGCCTGCTCTAACGACTATATTTATATCAACTGCTTTGATAAGGGCAACGAGGTCGCCTCCCCGGAGTTCCTCTCCATTACCCTTTCCGACCGCCACAATGGCGTGGGCGGCGACGGCATTGTGCTGATGTGCCCTTCGGATAAGGCGGACGCCCAGATGCGCCTGTTCAATGTGGACGGCAGCGAGGGCATGATGGGCGGCAACGCCATCCGCTGCGTGGCAAAATACCTCTTTGACAACAAGCTGGCAGAGGGCACGCCTGCCGGGCAGGGCCGCTATACCCTGCACATTGAAACCAGAAGCGGCGTGAAGGAGTGTACGGTCATCACAAAGAACGGTGCCGCCGCCAAGGTGACGGTAGACATGGGCCAGGCAGAGCTTTCCCCGGAGAAGGTGCCTGTGCGGCTGGAAGGGGAGCAGATTGTAAATAAGCTTGTGTCCATTGACGGCAGCGTGTATAACATCACCTGCTGCTCTATGGGCAACCCCCACTGCACGGTATTTGTGCCCTCTGTGGACAAGCTGAACCTCACGAAGCTGGGTCCGCTGTTTGAGTTTGACCCCATGTTCCCCCAGCGGGTGAATGTGGGCTTTGTGGAGGTGATTGACAGCACCACCCTGAAAGCGCGGATCTGGGAGCGGGGCAACGGGGAAACCATGGCCTGCGGCACCGGCACCTGCGCGGCGGTAGTTGCCGCCACCCTCAACGGATATTGCGAAAAGGGCAAAGACATCCGGGTGATTTTAAAGGGCGGCGAGCTGCATGTGAACTACACAGACGAAAGGGTGCTGATGACAGGGGACACCATCAAGGTATATGACGGCGTGGTAGAGGTCTAAGCAGGGGGAAGCCCCCTGCACCCCCGCAAGACCGCCTCCGGCGGCTTAAGGGATTCCATCCCTTAAGAATCCCACGCTTCGCTTTTCGCGCTCCGGCGTGCGGGGGCTGTACGCCCTGCCCGCGCCGGGGCGCTTGCGTTTTTGAAAGATTGGAGGAAGATAGATGGAATACTATATAAGCAAAGACTTAGTGATAAGCCCTATCCAGCCGGAGGACTGCAGGGCCTTTGCAGATGGCTTTGCGGCCCAGGGCTGGCACAAGCCCCAAAGCCAGTATGAGGGCTATTTAAAGGAGCAGCGGGCGGGTGTCCGCAAGGTGCTGGTGGCCTGCTGGCAGGGGGAAGCGGCGGGGTATCTCACCCTGCGGCCGGAGACAAAGGCAGGCCCCTTCGCGGGAAAGGGCTGGCCGGAGATTGTGGACTTTAACGTGCTGGAGAAGTTTCAGCGCAAGGGCATTGGCTCCCGGCTGATGGACTGCGCCGAGGCAGAAGCCGCGAAAACCAGCCGCATCGTCTGCCTGGGAGTGGGACTGCACAGCGGCTATGGCCCGGCACAGAGGATGTATATCAAGCGCGGCTACCTCTTTGATGGCACAGGCGTGTGGTATCAGGACAAGCACTTGGAGGAAGGCGCCCCCTGCGCAAACGATGACGAGCTGGTGCTGTACCTCTCCAAATACCTACCGGAAAAGGTGGTGCGCCCCCTCGCAAAGGAGGAGCTGTGCGGCAGCCTGTTCCACGATTTCTGCCGCTTCCAGCCTGTGGAGAAGGCGTGGCGGAAAGCGGAAGGGCACTGGGAAATACAGGACGTGTGCTATACCGACCGCTGGGGAAGCGGCGAGCCGGAAAGGATAAGCGGCATTTTCCGCAGGCTGCTGGCAGAGGGCGGGCAGGTGTGGGGCGCGTTCTTAGACGGCAGACTGAAGGGCTTTTGCGCGGTGGAAGGCAGGCTGAAGGGATCCCGGGGGCAATACGCGGACATGGCGGAACTGCAGGTTTCCTATGACTGCCGGGGCCAGCGGCTGGGCCGGGAGCTGTTCCAAAAGGCGGCCCAGTCCGGCCGGGCGCTGGGGGCGGAGAAGCTTTATATATCGGCCCACTCGGCGGCAGGGCCTATGGCGTTTTATAGGGCCATGGGCTGCGTGGAGGCGGAAGAGCCGGATCCCTTCCACGCGGCGGAAGAGCCTTGCGACGTGCAGATGGAATACCGACTCTAAGACAAAATTCCCGTTCCGGTGGGGGCGGGAATTTCTTTGTTGCCAAGGCTTCCCCCTTGGGGTATAATGGAAAAAAGAAAGGATGTGGGCGGTATGATGAAACTAACTTGGCTGGGGCATTCCTGCTTTAAGGCGGAGTGCGAAGAAGGCTCTGTGGTGCTGGATCCCTTTGAGCCGGGCAGCGTGCCCGGGTGCAGGGACATACAGGAGGAGGCGGATCTGGTGCTGTGCAGCCATGAGCACTATGACCACGGCTATCGGGCCGGGGTGAAGCTGACAGGCAGGGCGTGCCCCATACAGGTGACAAGCCTGCAAAGCTTCCATGACGGAGAGCAAGGGGCCAGGCGGGGGCCAAATGTTATCCACATTCTGGAGGGCGGCGGCGTAAAGGCCGCCCACTTTGGGGACATTGGCTGTATGCCAACCCCAGAGCAGATAGAGGCCCTGCAGGGCTGCGATGTGGTTATGGTGCCTGTAGGCGGCTTTTACACAGTGGGTCCGGAGGAAGCAAAGAAGATTGTGGACGCGGTGGGGCCCCGGGTGGTGATCCCCATGCACTACCGCGGCGATGCCTTCGGCTTCGACGTGCTGGGCACAGTAGACGAGTATCTGGACGTCTGCGGGCGGTGGGTGCGCTATGAGGGCGCCAGCATGGAAATCACCCCGGACATGCCCCGGCATACGGCAGTTTTGCAGTACAAATAAGGAGGCGCTATGGGCCGTAAAATTTTGCTGTGCGGCGGCAACGGAGCGGGAAAAACCACTTTAGGCAAGGCGCTTGCGGTCCTGTCCGGCTACACCTTCCGGGATACGGAGGACTATTATTTCCCCCGGCAGGAAGATGGCTATGCCTATGGGAAATCCCGCACCAAGGCCCAGGTGGCGGCGCTGCTGATTCGGGATCTCAAGCAGTATGAGGATTTCATTTTCACCTCTGTGGTGGCGGATTTTGGGGAGGAAGCGCTCTCCCGGTTTACCCACGCGGTGTTTGTCTATGTGCCCAGGGAAGTGCGCATAGCGCGGGTGAAGGACAGATCCTTTGGGAAATTCGGGGACAGGATGCGCCCTGGCGGGGATCTTTTTGAGAAGGAGCAGGGCTTCTTCCAGATGGTGGAGGCCCGCCCCCCGCGCCAGGTGGAGGACTGGCTGGAAACCCTGTCCCTGCCCATCCTCCAAGTGGACGGCCTCCGCCCCCCAGAGGAAAACGCCCGGCGGATACTGGATTTTCTGGGATAAGGCGCCGGCAGAGGCAGGCCGGAAAAGGGATACGATGATGCGTATCCCTTTTTTGCCGCCCTTTTAGGGTTTATGGTCATGGTTGAAAAACCATTAAAATATAGTTGCAAAAGCAACTATTGTTTGTTATACTTATACGTGCGGGGCTTCCCCGCGGAAATACATAAGGAAAGGAACGATTCCGGGCGCAAGGGGCAGAAGCTCTTCCCCTTTTATTGGGCATCCCGGATCGCGCGGCAGCTTTTTATGCGGATGATTTTCCATTACCTGAAGCCTTTTGCGCCCCGGATGAGCCTGGGGCTTGCCATAAAATTTACCGGCGCCATTATGGATCTGGTGCTGCCCTGGATTCTTTCCTACCTCATCGACAATGTGGCCCCCACCCGGGACATGGGCCAGGTGCTGCTGTGGGGCGGGGCCATGGTGCTGGCGGCTGTGCTGGCCCTGGTGACGAATATTGTGGCAAACCGCATGGCGGCCTGGGTGGCCCAGCACGCCACCCAGCGCATCCGCCACGATCTGTTCCAGCGCATCTCTCTGCTTTCCTGCGCCCAGATAGATCAGTTTTCCATCCCGTCCCTGGAATCCCGGCTGACAAGCGACACCTACCATGTCCACCAGTTCATGGGCATGATGCAGCGCATGGGGGTGCGCGCCCCCATCCTGCTGATAGGCGGGGTGCTTATCACCCTGACCCTGGATCCGGTGCTCACCCTGGTGCTGGTGTGTACCCTGCCCCTTCTGGCTGTGCTGGTGTACACAGTTTCCAAAAAGGGCATGCCCCTGTACACCCAGCTCCAGCAGGGGATAGACAGCATGGTGCGCACAGTGCGGGAAACCATTTCCGGCATACGGGTGATAAAGGCCCTGTCCAAAACAGAGTATGAGCGGGGGCGCTTTGACGGCATCAACAAAGAGGTGGTGCGCCGGGAGAAAAAGGCGGGCATTGTCATGGGCATCACAAACCCTATGATGAACCTGCTGCTGAACCTGGGGCTGACGGCGGTTATCATCACAGGGGCCTTCCGGGTCAATGCCGGGCTGAGCCAGCCGGGAAAGATTATCGCCTTTTTAAGCTATTTCACCATTATCTTAAACTCCATGATGGCGGTTACCCGGATATTCGTTATGTATTCCAGGGGTTCCGCTTCCGGGGGCCGCATTGCGGAGGTGCTGCACACAGCGCCCGATTTGTCCGTTGTGCCCAGAAAGCCGGAAGAAAGCCCCTACCATGTGGAGTTTGACCATGTGGTTTTCTCTTACGGCAAAAAGGAGGCAACGGTAGAAGATATCTCCTTTGCCTTAAAGCCAGGGGAAACCCTTGGCATCATCGGGGCCACAGGCTGCGGCAAGTCCACCATTATGTCCCTGCTCATGCGGCTGTATGACCCGGACGGGGGGAAAATCTCCATTGGCGGCAGGCAGGTGGATTCCCTGCCGCCAGAGGAGCTGCACACGAAATTCGGCGTGGTGTTCCAAAACGACGTGCTGTTTGCGGACACCATTTATGAAAACATAGATTTTGGCCGGGGGCTTCCCCGGGAGGCCATTGAAAAGGCGGCCCGGTGCGCCCAGGCTTGGGAGTTCATCTCCGCCCTGCCGGAGGGCTTAGGGCATATGCTCACCTCTAAGGGCACCAACTTAAGCGGGGGCCAGCGCCAGCGGGTGCTGGTGGCCAGGGCTTTGGCGGGTTCCCCGGAGATCCTGCTTTTAGACGATTCCTCCTCCGCCCTGGACTATAAGACAGACGCTGCCCTGCGCAAAGCCCTGCGGGAGGAATACACGGGCACCACCACCCTCATCGCGGCCCAGCGTGTCAGCTCCCTGCTCCACGCCGACCACATCCTGGTGTTGGAGGAGGGGAAGGCCATCGGCTATGGCACCCATGCCGAACTGATGGAAAGCTGCCCGGTGTATCAGGAGATTGCCCAGACACAGCTTGGCGCGGCTTAAGACTATGGGGCTAAACGTTCGCTTGGCGAACGTATTGCCCCATACCCCGCTTCTCGCCTGCCGGCTCGGTCGGCCGCTGGACGCGTGCCACCGGCACGCAGTGGCCCTAAAACCAATTTAAAAAATTTTTGTTTCCCCCTTGACTTGAACACCGTGTCGCACCTTATGCTGTTTATCAGAGAGGAGCGTAAGCCATGGAACGCGAACTGATGACCGTCACCCAGGTATCCCATATGCTGGGGCTTTCCACCCGGATGCTCCGGTATTACGAGCAGAAGGGCCTGATAGCCAGCCGGCGGCAGGCGGGCTATGCCTACCGGATGTATGACGAAGAGGCGGTTTCCCGGCTGCGGCAAATTATCCTTCTGCGCAGGCTGCGGCTGTCCTTAGAGCAGATAGGGCAGGCTTTGGGGGATCCCACGGCCCAGGAGGCTATCCGGATATTCCAGGGAAAGCTTGCGGAACTGGACGGCGAGCGGGAAGCCCTGAAGGCTGTCCGGGACATACTGGGCGAATTGCTGGAAGCCTTGAAAAGCCGGTACTGGATGCCTGCCGGGCAGACGCTGCTGGAAAACAGCCGTGTGATGGCGCTGACAGAGGCTTTCGCGCCTCCCCAGTTAAAACAGGAAAAGGAGCGTGCCAGGAAGATGGAAGAGTTGACCCGGGCGGAGGAAGCCGCCAAGCTGAAAGACGTGAGGATTGTACACCTGCCTGCCTCTGCGGTAGCTGCCGCCCGGTATGCAGGGCCGGAGCCGGAAAACCATGCGGGGCAGATGATAGCGGACTTTGCCCGCCGGAGCCGCCTGTGGGAGACAGGGGCCAGCATGCGCCTCTATGGGTTTAACAGCCCCAACCCGCCCCCAGAGGGGGGAGAGTATGGCTATGAGTTCTGGCTCACCATCCCGGAGGATATGGAAGTGCCCCCGCCCCTGGAAAAAAAGCATTTCCCCGGGGGCACCTATGCGGCCCACTGCATCCGCATGGGGGATTTCCACCAGTGGGCATGGCTGGCCCGGTGGGTGGAGGAAAGCGAAGAATATGACGAGAACGGATCCGGCACGCCGGAGGACATGTTCGGCGGGCTGGAGGAGCACTTGAACTATTATGACCATATCCGCAGCACAGCGGAAGGGGAGCCGGAAACAGTGCAGCTTGATTTGCTGGTTCCCGTGAAAGCACATGTACGCGAGTAATTAGTTTTCGGGTCAAGCCCTTTTGAGAAAAGGGGTTGCAGGGGTTTGGGGATGGAATCCCCAAGGTCTTAGCCCGGCAGGAAAGGAGCGGGGGCCATGCCCATGAGGATGCCAAAAGGGCCTATTGAAAAGCCCAAGGACAGGAAAAAGGTGCTTTTGCGGCTGGGGGGATACATATATGCCCACAAGTGGCTGGCGCTGGGGGCCATCGGGCTGACGGCGGCCAGCAACCTGCTGGCGCTTTTAGGCCCTATGCTCTCAGGCAAGGCCATAGACGCCATCGGCTTGGTGCCCGGCGGCACGGACTTCCCGGCAGTCTTTACATACTGCGGGCTGATGGCTGTGTTTTACGCGGCCTCCTCCGGGCTTTCTTACGGGCTTTCCGTTTTGATGATCCAGTTGAGCCAGAAGATTGTGGAGCAGATGCGCAGGCAGGTGTTTAACCGTCTTACCACCCTGCCTGTGTCCTACTTTGACAGCCACCAGACCGGGGACATTGTCAGCCGCATTTCCTATGACATCGACACAGTGAATGCCTCTTTGTCAAATGATCTGCTCCAGATAGCCGCCAGCGCCATTACGGTGCTTGGCTCCCTCATTATGATGATTGTCATCTCCCCGGTGCTGGTGCTGGTGTTTGCCGTCACCATCCCCATGTCCGTCCTGTTCACCCGGTATATGACCCGGAAGGTGCGGCCCCTGTTCCACAAGCGCTCTGTCATGCTGGGAGAGCTGAACGGCTATGTGGAGGAAGTGATTACCGGACAGAAAACCACCAAGGCCTACCACCAGGAGGAAACCATGACAGGCCGCTTTGACCAGCGGAACAAGAACGCGGTGGATGCCTACTACAACGCCGACTATTACGGCGGCATGACAGGCCCTTCTGTGAACTTCATCAACAACCTGTCCTTAGCCTTTATCAGCGTGTTCGGGGCCATCCTCTTCATTATGGGAAAGCTGACCATCGGCCCCCTTTCCTCCTTTGTGCTGTATTCCCGGAAGTTTTCCGGACCGATTAACGAAATGGCGAATATTGTCAGCGAGCTGCAGTCCGCCTGCGCGGCGGCAGAGCGGGTGTTCCGCCTTATTGACGAGGAGCCGGAGCCTGCCGACGCCCCGAATGCCCTGCCCGCCCTCCATGTCCAGGGGGACGTGGCCATGAAGCACGTGAAATTCGGCTACAGCCCGGAGAAAACCATCATCCACGACCTGAGCCTCCACGCGCCCCCCGGCGCCCTTATCGCCATCGTTGGCCCTACAGGAGCCGGGAAAACCACCTTGATAAACCTTTTAATGCGGTTTTACGATCCGGACAGCGGGCACATCGAGCTGGACGGTCGGGAGATACGGGGCATCACCCGGGAGAGCCTACGGGGGGCTTATGCCATGGTGCTCCAGGACACCTGGCTTTTCACAGGCACCATCTTTGAAAACCTGGCCTATGGCAAAAAGGATGCCGGGCGGGAGGAGGTGGAGGCAGCCGCCAGGGCCGCCCATATCCACCGGACCATTATGGGCCTGCCCCAGGGCTACGACACCCTTCTGGACGAAAACGGCATGAACATCTCCCAGGGCCAGAAGCAGCTTCTCACCATTGCCCGGGCCATGCTGCTAGACGCGAAAATGCTCATCCTGGACGAGGCCACCTCCAACGTGGACACCCGCACAGAGCGGCGGATACAGGCCGCCATGCGGGAGCTGATGAAAGACCGCACCTGCTTTGTCATTGCCCACAGGCTTTCCACCATCCAGAATGCCGACTGCATCCTGGTGGTGCGGGAGGGGGACATTGTGGAGCAGGGCACCCATGAGGAGCTGATGGCAAAGGCCGGTTTCTACGCAGGGCTTTATAACTCCCAGTTTTTATAGCCCGGCAAAGGCAGGGGGCTGCCTATTATAAAAATTTGACAAACAGCCTTTGGTATGCCATCATATATCCAAAGGCTGTTTCTTTATAGAAGGGGGCGCTCCTATGGCCAGGAAAAGGAAAACCCTTTTGTGGTGCGCTTTGGCGCTGCTGTACCGGGCGACCCTGTGGCATGCCATGGCGGAGGTATCCGGCAATGTAGAAACCACGCTGGAGGGGCTGGAGGTGCGGATTCTGGGCGTCCCGGTTTACGATGGGCGGCATCTTGTGGAAACCCGCTATTGCGGCTAGCCGCTGCCCTGCCCGCCGCCGCGTCTGGCTGCGCCAGACGGCCCCGGGCCAAGCCCCGGGCGGTCCGGCTTTGCCGGACCCTGCGGCGGGCAAAACCAAACTGCCTTATCCCAGGTTAAACAGCCAATTACACAGAAAGAAGGTTTTCCTATGAAACTGAAAGCGCCTGTAAAAGGCATCTTTTTCGATTTGGGCTGGACGCTTCTGGCCCCTGTGTCGGGAAGCTGGATGTTCTCCGCCTTTGCCCGGCAGTATTTCCCAGAGGACATAATGGCCTCCCTGCCCCGGGAGCGGGTGCGGGCCGCCATGGAGAGAGGCCAGGAATACCTGAACACCCACCACCTGATGTCCACCATACAGGAGGAGTACCAGGCCTTTAAAACGTATTTTACCATCCTCGCAAAGGATCTGCCGGAGCTGGGGTTAAGCGAAGGGGACATCAAGGCTGTGGCAGAAGAAAAAGCCTATAAGCAGGTAGACAACTTCTATCTGTTTGATGACACGCTGGAAACCCTGAACGCTTTAAAGGGCAAATATAAGCTGGGGATTATTTCCGACACCTGGCCCTCCATAGAGCCAGCCCTGGAGCACTTCGGCCTTACCCCGTATTTCGACTGCGCCACCTTCAGCTACACCCTGGGGGTGTATAAGCCCGCCCCACGCATGTATAAGGACGCCCTTTCCAAAATGGGCCTGCCCCCTGCCCAGACCGTCTTTATTGACGACTTCACCGGGAACCTGGAAGGCGCCAGGGATGCTGGCATCCAGCCGGTGCTGATACAGGCAAAGCCCGGGGCGGAGGACAGGGAGGATATGGCGAAAATCAAGCGGATTGGAGAACTGCTGTCCATCCTGCCCTAAAGGCGCAGACTGGAGAAAACCACAAAAAATCTCCAAAAAGGGGAAATCATAGTAGAAAGAGGCACAAAAAGAAAAAAATCCTGTCCCGCTCCTAACCAAACAGCCGGGGCCGCCGTCTAATGCATGTACAAAAAAACGGGCAGCCCTTTTCCCCTGAAGGAGTGATAGGATTTGCAAAGCAGAAAGCACACACGAGGCAGAACCGCCGCCAGCCCTTTACGGCGCATTCGTTTTTTCACTATATTAGGCCTGCTTATCCCCCTTTCTCTGATAAGCGTGCTGATTTGGGCCATGGCCCAAATCCAGCCAGGCCCGTCTCCCTCCGGCACCGCCCCCGCTTTTCCCAGGGACACCCCCAGCCTTATTCTGGCGGGCGAGGGGCAGGAGGCCTCCTGGCAGCTTCGCCTGGTAAACTCCACCCATCCCCTGCCCGGGGACTGGAATCCGGATCTTTCTGTCATCGATCCCATTACAGGGGAAAACTTTGACAGCCGGGCCTTAGAATACCTGCGGGCCATGCTGGACGCCATGGAACGAGAAGGGCTGCAGCCCCTGGTGTGCTCGGGATACCGCTCCTATGAATCCCAGGAAGCCATCTTCCAGCAGAATGTGGAAACAGCCCTTTGCCAGGGCTATACCCAGGAGGAAGCCGAGGAGCAGGCCGCCCTGTGGGTGATGCCTCCCGGGTGCAGCGAGCACCAGTCCGGGCTGGCGGCAGATATTGTCTCAGCGGAGAACCAGAACCTGGACGAAACCCAGGAGGATACGCCAGAGCAGGCGTGGCTTCACGCCCACTGCCAGGAATACGGTTTCATTCTCCGCTATCCCCAGGACAAAACTGAGCTTACCGGCGTAAATTACGAGCCATGGCATTACCGGTATGTGGGGGAAGAAGCCGCCCGGGATATCATGTCCCAGGGTCTCTGCCTGGAAGAATACGCTGCGCCTCCGGGTTAAGGAACTTTTTTCAGGAAAAAGTTCCTTAACAATCTTCAAAAACCTCTAATCCGCAGGAAGGTATCAGGAAACCACGGCCGGAGCGGCCCGGTTCTGTTCCTTTCCCGCGCTACTTCCCGCGTTTGTCTTTGGGAATCACCTTGCATTTGCCGCCAGGCCGGGCTGTCATAATGAACACCTCTGAAAGCTCCAGCCCCGCGCACCTTGCCTGCTCCCTTGCCCAGGCAGGGGTTTTCCCCACCAGCTCCAGGGAGTGGCTGGAAAGGCAGCCGTCGCTGACCACCACCACTTCCAGGGAGGCGGAATCCACCTTCACCCCGGCCTGTTTGGGGGTGAGGCTGTCGTTGGCCGCCTTTTTCAAGAGGCTCATGGCGCCGTTTGTCTCCACAATGGCATACTCCACGTCCTCCAAGGAGAAGCACCCGCTCTGGCGCAGTTCCTCAAACAGATCCTCCGTACTCATGCGCAGCCGGCGCAATTCCCCCTGGAGCACGCGGCCTTTTTCGATGACTACAATGGGCTTGCCGCACACTGCCTGCCGGAAGCTTCCGCTTTTCAGCATCAGCAGGGACACCACGATTTCGCACAGCACCAGCGCTGCCATGGGAATAAGCCCGTTCCATAAAGGATCGCCCTGCTGCTGGATAGGCATCACCGCCAGCTCGGAAATCAGGAGGGTAACCACCAGTTCAGAATTTTGTAGCTGGCTCACCTGCCGCTTGCCCATAATCCGCACGCTGAGCAGGATGGCCCCATACATGATAAATGTACGCAGTAAGGATGTTAGCATAAAAAATCGCCATAGGATACAGCGTTCGCGCAAAGCGAGCCACCCGCCTTTTGCGCCCGGTATCATTCCTTTCTTCCCGTTATGTGACTATAGTATCCCAAGAAACGCCCAGTTTATGGGCGTTTCTTTCTGCATATTTTTGCTTTTTCCGGCGAATACTAGCCGTATAAAAGGGGGGCGCAGCATGGAAAGGGTATCGGCAAAGCTGGAGGAAAACAAAACATATCTGCAGGGCCAGTTTCAAAAATCCATGGACTTCATGCTCCGGGAGCTGGAGCTTTCCGGCACCGGGGCGGCGCTGTTCGCCCTGGACGGCCTGGTAAGCAAGCAGACCATCACCCTGAGCATTTTAAATCCCCTGATGGGCGCGCCTGTTATGCCCGGGGATGGGGAGATGAAGCTGAAATTTATTGAAAAGAACGTTTTAGGCTCTGTGGAGCAGAAGCGGGAAACCCAGATGGAGCAGGTGCTGCTGCTTTTGATGAGCGGCTTTGCGGTGCTGTGCATAGACGGCTGCGGGGAAGCGCTGGTGTTCGGCGTGCAAGGCTTTGAAAGCCGGGGGCCGGAGGAGCCGCAGAACGAGGTGATGCAACGGGGGGCCAAGGACGGCTTCACAGAAAGCTATCAAACCAACATGGCCATGATACGCCGCAGGATGAAAACCACATCCCTGAAGTTTGAGAAGGCCCAGGCCGGGAACCAGAGCCACACCCCCCTGGCTATTTGCTATCTGGAGGGCATTGCCTCGCCCCAGGTGGTGGAAAAGGTGAAAAAGCGGCTGAAAGAGTGCGATTTGCAAACCGCCCTGGGGGCGGGATACCTGGCGGGCTTTTTAGAGCGGGGCGGGAGCGTTTTCACCGGGGTGGGCATGAGCGAGCGCCCCGACGTGGTGTGCGGGAAAATAGAGGAGGGCCGGGTGGCTGTCCTGGTGGAGGGCACTCCCAGCGTGCTGCTGGTTCCCTTCCTGTTTGTGGAAAATTTCCAAACCCTGGATGACTACCTCACCCGGCCCTTTTACGGCACCTTTATCCGCTGGCTGAAATACCTGGCCTTTTTCCTCAGCGCTTTCCTGCCCGGGCTGTATGTGGCGATTACCACCCACCACCCGGAGCTGCTGCCGGAAAGCCTGCTTTTGAAAATCGCGGAGGCTGAAGCCCAAACGCCTTTCCCGGTTATGGCGGAAACCCTGCTTTTATACTTCCTCTACGAGGTTTTGCGGGAGGCGGGCCTGCGGGCGCCCCGATCCCTTTCCGCCACGGTGAGCATTGTGGGGGGCCTGGTGGTGGGAGACACAGCGGTGTCGGCGGGGCTTGTCAGCGCCCCTTCCCTGCTGGTGGTGGCCCTCACCGCCATAGCGGGCTATGCGGTGCCCCGGCTTTACGAGCCTTTGGCCCTTTTGCGGCTGGCCTTCCTGCTGGCGGGGAACTTTTTAGGGGTGTGGGGCGTGATGCTGGGGCTGGCGCTGCTGCTTTTAAACCTGTGCGGATCGGAAAGCTTCGGGGTGCCCCTGCTGTCCCCGGTTGCGCCCTACAGCGGAAGCCTGGCCTTCCGGGACGTGTTCGCCCGGGCAGGCTGGCAGAAGCTTTCCCGCCGGGACGCCAAGGTGCAGGACATGCCCGGCAGCCGGGAAACAGGGCAATAAGGACTATCATTATATTATCCGGAAATGTATGGATACCGGGCCTGCAAGGCCGCTTACACCCCACAGCGGGGGCGGGTAAAGGTTTTGGGGATTCTTAAGGGGTATTTTCCTCAAAAATACCCCCTTAAGCCCCCTGGACGCCAGAGGCAGGAAGCAGAAGGAGGAAACAGGATGGCAGAGCGGAAAATCAGCGCGGCGCAGTTTTTCATCAGCATGTTCGTATCCCGGGTGGTGGTGACCATTGCGCTGAACGCCCAGTATACCGGGGGGGAAAATATGCTGGACAGCATGGTGTCTTATGTGCTTGCCATGGCCCTGGGATTTATCATTGCCCTGCCGGTGTGGGGCCTGCACAGGCGCAGGCCGGGGCTGGATATCAGCCGGGCGGCGGTGCTGGATATGGGCTTTGCGGGAAAAGCCGTGCCCCTTCTTTATTTTGCCTATTTTGTGGTGATAAACGGCGCGTCTTTGGCGCTGTTCCAGCTTTTTCTCATGGACACCATAAACCCCGCCTTTTCCGCCGCCCTGGTGACGGCGGTGCTTGCCGGGGCCGCCCTCTATGGGGCCTTGAAGGGCATTGAAACCATTGCCCGGTGCGCCACCTGCGTGTTCGTGGTGCTGCTGTTAGGCTGCGGGCTGGTGTTCGGCATTGTGGCCTGGCGGTTCTCCCCGGAAAACCTGGAGCCGCTTTTCTATAACGGCTTCTCCCAAACCTATACAGGCGTGCTGCTCTTTATCGCCCGCACCTCCATCTTCGCGGACATGGCCATGCTCCTGCCCATGGTGAAGGGGAAAAAGGGCCTGGGCTTTGCCTGCTGGGCAGGGGGGACAGCGGTGTTTGTGTGCCTGCTGCTGTTCCTGGTGGTGGGGTGCCTGGGGCGGTACGCATACACCCAGAATTTCCCGGTGTATGCCCTGGCCTCCATCACCCAGGTGCGGTCTATGCAGCGGCTGGACGCGGTTTTTACCGGCGTGTGGATGATGGGGCTGGTGGTGAAGCTGGCCTTTGACATGTACTGCTGCCGGCTGTGCGCCGCTGCCCTGCAAAAGGAACCGGGAGAGGCAAAAAGCGGGGCCTGGCTTTCCGCCGCGCTGATGCTGGGCCTGGCCCTGTGGGCCGCTATGTCCCCCCTGGCCCAAAGGTTTCTGCTGGACACGAGGATCCTTTTCCTGTGTACAGCGGCGGCAGGCTTTGCCATCCCCCTGCTGGTGCTGGCGGCAGACTTACTTTCCCGGCGGGGAGAAAAACAGACAAAAAAGGCCCCGTAAGGGGCGCTGACAGGAGGTATGGGAATGGCTCTATGGAAAAAAGCTTTGGCCCTGGCGCTTGTGGCGGCGCTGATGCTCTCCATGCAGGGCTGCGGATACCGGGAGCTGTATGAGCGCCTGCTGATACATGGCATCGGCGTGGACGCTGTGGAGGACGGCTTTTTGGTGACAGTGCGCTCCTCTGTGTCCCCCGAGGACGAGGGGGAGGAGTGCTTCACCAGCACCGGGAAATCTGTGCTGGAAGCCCTGACAAACCTCTCCCTTTCCACAGGCCGGGAGCCTTTCTATTCCCACAACTACCTGGTGGTGTTTGGGGAAACCTGCGCCCGGCAGGGCCTGGATAGCTGCCTGGATTTTTTCATCCGCTACTACAACACCCGCCCTGCGGTGCAGGTATATCTGGCAGAGGGGAGCGCGGGGGAAGTTCTCTCCTATGAAAAGGACGGGAAGCTTTTACGGATGTCGGAGCTGCAGGAGCTGGGAAAAAGCGGGCAGCTTAACGGCAAAGCCATGGGGGCGCAGCTTCTGGACTTTGTAAACGGGGTGAAGCGGGAAGGATCTTCCGCTGTGCTGCCTGTGCTGCGGGCAGGGAAAGAGGGGGTGGAGATCGCCTCTACAGCCTATTTCACCGGCTATAAGCAGGCAGGCGCCCTGTCCCTTTCCCAAACACGGGGATATCTGGCGGCGAAAAACCTGCTGGAAAAAGGGGAAGCTGTGGTGCAGGGCAGCTTTGGGGCGGCAACCCTGTCCCTTTCCCAGTCTAAAGGAAAGATAGATGCCCGGATAGACGGGAACGGACCGGTGTTCACCATTTCTGTGGAGGCGCAGGCAGATATCAGCGCCGTTTCCGGCGGGCGCAGCCGGCTGGGGGCCGGGGAGTATGCCCAGATAGAGAAAGAGGCCGCCGCCCTGCTGGAAGGGGAGGTACTCTCTGCCCTGGAGCAGAGCGTGCAGGAGGATAACTGCGACATCTTTGGCTTTGGAAACCTGCTGTACCGACAGTATCCCGCTTACTGGCGCACCGCCAGCGCCGGGTGGCACGAGGAAATGGCAGCGTGCCGCTACGAGGTGCGCACCTCTGTCCAGGTGCTGCGGCTGGAAGGATAGGGCGTGCCTAAAATCCGGTTTTTTCCGCCTTGCCAGGCGGCCAAAAAAACCAAAAAGCTGGTTACAATCTGGTTACAAACCGCAGTTTTTTACCTCCAAATTACCACAATTCACAATTTATTCATGATTCTTTTCAGACAAAAAGCGCCCTGCATACAGGGCGCTTTTACTGTTTAAATCCCGTTGAGCCAGTATTTTCTGTCCAGCGTCCGGTACTGCACCGCCTCTGCCGCGTGGGCGCTGCCGATGACATCGCAGTTGTCCAAATCGGCAATGGTGCGGGAAACCTTCAGCACCCGGTCGTAGGTGCGGGCAGAGAAGCCGAATTTTTCAAAGGCCCGGCGGAGCAGGCGGCCCGCCTCCTCGGTGGTGGGGCAGGCCTCCCGCAGCAGGCTGGGCGGGATCTCTCCGTTACAGGTGAAGCCCATGCCCTCATAGCGCTCTGTCTGGCGCTTTCTGGCAGCGTTTACCCTGGCACGCACCTGGGCAGAGCTTTCCTCCTCCCCGGCAGAGGAAAGGGCCTCGAATTCTACAGGCATCACCTCTACATGGAGATCCATCCTGTCCAGAAGCGGCCCGGAAATCCGCCCCAGATACCGGTCTACCGCCCGGGGCGAACAGGTGCAGGGCCGGGTGGGATGGCCAAAATACCCGCAGGGGCAGGGGTTCATGGCGGCCACCAGCATAAAACGGCAGGGATAGCTGGCGTTGCCCCCCACCCGGGAGATTGTAACCACCCCGTCCTCCATAGGCTGGCGCAGCACTTCCATGGCGCTTTTGGAAAACTCGGGGAATTCGTCTAAAAACAGCACGCCGCTGTGGGCCAGGGAGATTTCCCCGGGCCGGGGGATGGCCCCGCCCCCAGACAATCCGGCTGTGGAAATGGTGTGGTGGGGCGAGCGGAAAGGCCTGCTTTGCAGCAGGGATCCCCCTGCCTCCAACTGCCCGGCAATGGAGTGGATCATGGTGGCCTCCAGGGCTTCCTGGAAGGCCATGTCCGGCAGGATGGAGGGCAGCCGCTTTGCCATCATGCTCTTGCCAGAGCCGGGGGAGCCTAGCAGCAGGATGCTGTGGCTGCCGCTGGCAGCTATCTCCAAGGCCCGTTTGGCAACATTCTGGCCCTTTACATCGGCAAAATCCGGCAAGGGCAGAAGGCTTTCCGCAGGCTCGGCGGGCTGGGCGGCAGGGATGAGGGAGTCTCCCCGCAGGTGGGCTATAAGCTGGGGCACGTCCTTTACGGGGTACACCTGCAGGCCCTGCATCACAGCCCCTTCCCGGGCGTTGTCCTCCGGGACGAACAGCCGCTTATACCCCGCCTCCTGTGCCCGGGCCGCCATGGGCAGCACGCCCCGCACCCGCCGCACCTGCCCGGAAAGGGAAAGCTCCCCTAAAAATACGGCGTCCTCCAAATCGCACAGAAGCTGGCGGGAGGCCTGCAAAAGGGACAGCAGCAGGGGCAGATCATACATAGGCCCTTCCTTGCGCTTGTCCGCCGGGGCCAGGTTCATGGTGATGCGGCTGACGGGGAAATCGAACCCGCAGTTTTTCAGCGCCGCCCGCACCCTGTCCCGGGACTCCTTTACCGCCGCGTCGGGCAGGCCTACCACCTCAAAAGCCGGCAGGCCCCCGGAAAGATCTGTTTCCACCTCCACCGGGAACGCGTTCATGCCATAAAGCCCCATGCTGTGAATTTTTGCTACCATATCCCTCTTCCCCCTTTCAGCGTTTTAAGACCGCGGATTCCCTCCACGCTCCAGCCTAAGGCCGCGGGGCTTTGCCCCGCACCCCACAACCCCTTTAAAAAGGGGTTGATCCTAAACTCAAGTATGGATTATTTTTGGATTTGCAAACTCTATAATAGCTGCTCTGCGGGTATTATACCGTAAGGGCATACCTATATAACCAATCTGCTGCTGGCGGAGGTGGACGTAAAAACAGTGCAATACCTGG